>NZ_JBVJMN010000066.1:0-11052 GCF_055584185.1 Streptomyces sp. NPDC104202
CCCCCCCCCCCCCCCACCCCCCCCCCCCCCCCCCCCCCCCCCCCCCCCCCCCCCCACAAACCCCCCCCCCCCCCCCCCCCCCCCCCCCCCCCCCCCCCCCCCCCCAAAAACCCCCCCCCCCCCCCCCGCGGCTGAGGGCACTACCAGTCGGTGCGGACCGTCAGCGGACCGACACCGCGCGCAGCCGGACCTCGGCGCGCCGCTCGGCGGCGGCGTCCTCGTCCGTCTTCGCACGCTCCAGCGCGCGCTCGGCGCGCTGGGCGTCGATCTCGTCCGCCAGCTCGCAGATCTCCGCGAGCAGAGACAGCTTGTCGTCGGCGAACGAGATGAATCCGCCGTGGACGGCGGCGACGACGGTCCCGCCCTCGCTCGTACGGATGGTCACCGGGCCCGACTCCAGCACACCGAGCAGCGGCTGGTGGCCGGGCATGACGCCGATGTCGCCGGAGGTGGTACGCGCGATGACCAGGGTGGCCTCGCCGGACCAGACACTCCGGTCCGCGGCGACCAGCTCGACGTGCAGCTCAGCAGCCAAGGGTGGCTCCTCGGGTCACCACCCGGCGGTCGTGCCGGGTGTTGGGGTCAATTCTAGGGGGCGTGGTGAGGGGGGCGGGACGGATCCCACCCCCCTCGGGCGAGCACGGGGCTCAGGAGACGCCGAGCTCCTTGGCGTTGTTCTTGAGGTCCTCAAGACCACCGCACATGAAGAACGCCTGCTCGGGGAAGTGGTCGTACTCACCGTCGCAGATCGCGTTGAACGCGGCGATCGACTCGTCGAGCGGAACGTCCGAACCGTCCACACCGGTGAACTGCTTCGCCGCGTGGGTGTTCTGGGACAGGAAGCGCTCGACACGGCGGGCGCGGTGGACGACGAGCTTGTCCTCCTCGCTCAGCTCGTCGATACCGAGGATCGCGATGATGTCCTGGAGGTCCTTGTACTTCTGCAGGATTCCCTTGACGCGCGTGGCGGCGTCGTAGTGGTCCTGCGCGATGTAGCGCGGGTCCAGGATGCGGGACGTGGAGTCCAGCGGGTCCACGGCCGGGTAGATGCCCTTCTCGGAGATCGGACGGGAGAGAACCGTCGTCGCGTCGAGGTGGGCGAAGGTGGTGGCCGGGGCCGGGTCGGTCAGGTCGTCCGCGGGGACGTAGATCGCCTGCATCGAGGTGATCGAGTGACCACGGGTCGACGTGATGCGCTCCTGGAGGAGACCCATCTCGTCGGCCAGGTTCGGCTGGTAACCCACCGCGGAGGGCATGCGGCCGAGCAGCGTGGAGACCTCGGAACCGGCCTGGGTGAAGCGGAAGATGTTGTCGATGAAGAACAGCACGTCCTGCTTCTGCACATCGCGGAAGTACTCCGCCATGGTCAGACCGGCGAGGGCCACGCGCAGACGGGTGCCCGGGGGCTCGTCCATCTGGCCGAAGACCAGCGCGGTCTTGTCGAGAACGCCGGCCTCCTCCATCTCGACCATGAGGTCGTTGCCCTCACGGGTGCGCTCGCCGACGCCCGCGAAGACGGAGACACCGTCGTGCAGCTTGGCCACACGGACGATCATCTCCTGGATCAGCACGGTCTTGCCGACACCGGCACCACCGAACAGACCGATCTTTCCACCCTTGACGTACGGGGTGAGGAGGTCGACGACCTTCAGGCCGGTCTCGAACATCTCGGTCTTGGACTCGAGCTGGTCGAAGGCCGGGGCCTTGCGGTGGATCGTCCAGCGCGGCGCGTCGGCCACGGTCGACTCGTCGGCGTTCAGCACCTGGCCCAGCGTGTTGAACACGCGGCCCTTGGTGGCGTCGCCGACCGGGACGGTGATGCCCGTGCCCGTGTCGGTCACCGGGGCCTGGCGGACCAGACCGTCGGTGGGCTGCATGGAGATGGTGCGGACGACGCCGTCACCGAGGTGCTGGGCGACCTCGAGGGTCAGCGTCTTGGTCGCGCCCTCCTCGGCCGGGTCCGGAACCTCGACGTTCAGCGCGTTGTAGATCTCCGGCATCGCGTCGACGGGGAACTCCACGTCGACGACCGGGCCGATGACCCGGGCGACGCGGCCCGTGGCGGCGGCCGTCTCAACAGTGGTCGTCATTACTTGTCACTCCCCGCGGTCGCGTCGGCCAGGGCTGCGGTGCCACCGACGATCTCGCTGATTTCCTGGGTGATTTCGGCCTGGCGGGCCGCGTTGGCAAGTCGGGAGAGGTTGTTGATCAAGTCTCCCGCGTTGTCGGTCGCCGACTTCATCGCGCGGCGCGTGGCAGCGTGCTTGGAGGCAGCCGACTGGAGCAGCGCGTTGTAGATCCGGCTCTCGACGTACCGGGGCAGCAGGGCGTCGAGGACGTCCTCCGCCGACGGCTCGAAGTCGTACAGCGGACGGAGCGTGTCCGTGTCGCCGGCCTCCTTCGCCACCTCGTCGAGGCTGAGGGGCAGCAGCCGGGCCTCGACCGCCGTCTGCGTCATCATCGAGACGAACTCGGTGTAGACGATGTGGAGCTCGTCCACGCCGCCCTCGGCCGTGTCCTTCTCGATCGCCTCGATCAGCGGAGCCGCGATCGTCTTGGCGTCGCCGTACGACGGCTGGTCCGTGAACCCGGTCCACGTGCCGGCCAGCTTCCGCTCACGGAAGTTGTAGTGCGCGATACCACGACGGCCGACGACGTAGATCGTGACCTCGCGGCCCTCGCCCTCCAGCTTCGCCGTCAGCTTCTCCGCCGCCTTGATGGCGTTGGAGTTGAAGGCACCGGCCAGACCGCGGTCGCTCGAGAGGAGCAGGACCGCGGCGCGGACCGGGTTCTCCGCCTCGGTGGTCAGCGGGTGCTTGTCGTTCGCACCCGTGGCCACCGCCGTGACCGCGCGCGTCAGCTCGGTCGCGTACGGAGTCGAGGCCTGCACCTTGCGCTGCGCCTTGACGACACGCGAGGCGGCGATCATCTCCATCGCCTTGGTGATCTTCTTCGTCGCGGTGACGGATTTGATGCGACGCTTGTAGACCCGGAGCTGCGCTCCCATGAGTCAGGTCCCTTCCGTCGTCACTTCGAGACGTTGACGGCGGCAGGAGCGTCCTCGCCCAGCAGCTTGCCGTCAGAGGTCTCGAACTGCTTCTTGAACTCCGCGATGGCGTCACCGACGGACTGCAGGGTGTCGTCCGACATCTTGCCGCCCTCACGGATGGAGGTCA
Organism: Streptomyces sp. NPDC104202; assembly: GCF_055584185.1. Classification (NCBI taxonomy): domain Bacteria; kingdom Bacillati; phylum Actinomycetota; class Actinomycetes; order Kitasatosporales; family Streptomycetaceae; genus Streptomyces; species Streptomyces sp. NPDC104202. The sequence continues at coordinate 3,177 of NZ_JBVJMN010000066.1, forward strand.
TGAGACCCGAGTGGTTCTGGCGCAGGTACGCCAGGAGCTCGGCCTCGAAGCGACGGATGTCGGCGACCGGGACGTCGTCCATCTTGCCGGTGGTGCCGGCCCAGACGGAGACGACCTGGTTCTCGGTGGGCATCGGCTGGTACTGAGCCTGCTTGAGCAGCTCGACCATGCGCTGGCCACGCTCCAGCTGCGCCTTCGAGGCCGCGTCCAGGTCGGAACCGAAGGCGGCGAACGCCTCCAGCTCACGGAACTGGGCGAGGTCGACACGGAGGCGACCGGAGATCTGCTTCATCGCCTTGTGCTGGGCGGAGCCACCGACGCGGGAGACCGAGATACCGACGTTCAGGGCCGGACGCTGGCCGGCGTTGAACAGGTCGGACTCCAGGAAGCACTGGCCGTCGGTGATGGAGATGACGTTGGTCGGGATGAACGCCGACACGTCGTTCGCCTTCGTCTCGACGATCGGGAGACCCGTCATCGAACCGGCACCGAGCTCGTCCGAGAGCTTCGCGCAACGCTCGAGGAGACGCGAGTGCAGGTAGAAGACGTCACCCGGGTAGGCCTCACGGCCCGGCGGGCGGCGCAGCAGCAGCGACACGGCGCGGTAGGCGTCGGCCTGCTTCGACAGGTCGTCGAAGACGATCAGGACGTGCTTGCCCTGGTACATCCAGTGCTGACCGATGGCGGAACCGGTGTACGGCGCCAGGTACTTGAAGCCGGCCGGGTCGGACGCCGGGGCGGCGACGATCGTCGTGTACTCGAGCGCGCCGGCCTCTTCCAGGGCGCCGCGGACGGACGCGATGGTCGAGCCCTTCTGGCCGACGGCGACGTAGATGCAGCGGACCTGCTTGTTCACGTCGCCCGAGCGCCAGTTGTCGCGCTGGTTGATGATCGTGTCGATGCACAGCGCGGTCTTGCCGGTCTGGCGGTCGCCGATGATCAGCTGACGCTGGCCACGGCCGACCGGCGTCATGGCGTCGACGGCCTTGTAGCCGGTCTCCATCGGCTCGTGCACCGACTTACGGGCCATAACGCCCGGGGCCTGCAGCTCGAGGGCGCGGCGGCCCTCGGTCGCGATCTCGCCGAGACCGTCGATCGGGTTGCCGAGCGGGTCGACGACGCGACCCAGGTATCCCTCACCGACACCGACGGAGAGGACCTCGCCGGTGCGCTGCACCGACTGTCCCTCCTCGATACCGCTGAACTCGCCGAGGACGATCGCACCGATCTCGCGCTCTTCGAGGTTCAGCGCGAGACCGAGGGTCCCGTCCTCGAACTTCAGCAGCTCGTTCGCCATGGCCGAGGGAAGACCCTCGACCTTCGCGATACCGTCACCGGCCAGGCTGACCGTGCCGACCTCCTCGCGCGAGGCCGCGTCCGGCTGGTACGACTGGACGAAGTTCTCCAGTGCGTCCCGGATCTCCTCCGGCCGGATCGTGAGCTCCGCCATCTGGGTTCCCTGCTCTCCTTGTTGGGCCCGAAGTTTCTTAAGGGGTCTGGGGGCCGACCCCCAGGAATCTTCTGCAATCTCTGCACGGCCCAACCGGGCCGCTGGTGATGCTGTGTTGCTGTGTGCTGCGGTGGCTGCCGTCAGCCGGCCAGTCGACGGGTCGCCTCGTCGAGGCGCTCGGCGATGGAGCCGTTGATGACCTCGTCGCCGACCTGCACGGTGATCCCGCCGAGGACCGCCGGGTCCACGTCCAGGTTCAGGTGCATCTGGCGGCCGTACAGCTTGGCCAGGACGGCACCGAGGCGCTGCTTCTGCTGGTCGGACAGCGGCACGGCCGAGGTGACGACCGCGACCATCCGGTCCCGGCGCGCCGCGGCGAGCTTGGACAGGGACTCGAGTCCCGCTTCCAGGCTACGTCCCCGGGGCTGGGTCACCAGACGGACGACCAGACGCTCGGTGACCGCGTGGGCCTTGCCGCCGAGCAGGCTGCGGAGCAGCTCGCCCTTGGCGGTGGCCGTGGCGGCCTTGTCCGTCAGCGCCGAGCGGAGCTCGTTGCTGGAGGACACGATCCGGCCGAACCGGAACAGCTCGTCCTCGACGTCGTCCAGCGCGCCCGCCTTCTGCGCCGCGGTGAGGTCGGCGGTGTTCGCCAGTTCCTCGGCCGCGTCGACCAGGTCGCGCGAACGCGACCAGCGGGAACGCACCATGCCCGAGACCAGGTCGACGGTCGCGCCGCCCACCTGACCGGCCAGGAGTCGCTGCGCGAGCTCGGCCTTGGCCTCACCCGACTGTGCGGGGTCGGTCAGGACCCGGCGCAGCGACACCTCGCGGTCGAGCAGCGCGGTGACGGAGGCCAGCTCGTCCGCGAGCTTCGTCGCGTCGACCGAGGTGTTGTCGGTCAGCGCGTCGAGGGACTCACGGGCGGCAGCCAGTGCCTCACGGCTCGCTCCGTTCATCGGACCGCCTCGGCCTTCTCCTCGAGCTCGTCGAGGAAGCGGTCGATCGTGCGGCTCTGGCGGGCGACGTCCTGGAGGGACTCGCCGACCAGCTTGCCGGCCAGGTCGGTGGCGAGCTTGCCCACGTCCTGACGCAGCGACGCGGACGCGGCCTTGCGGTCCGCCTCGATCTGCGTGTGGCCGGCCGCGATGATCTCCTCGCGCTGGCGCTGGCCCTCCGCCTTCATCTCCTGGATGATCGCGGTGCCCTGCTCCGTCGCCTCCTGGCGAAGACGCGCGGCCTCGTGGCGGGCCTCGGCGAGCTGGGCCTTGTACTGCTCCAGCACACTCTGAGCCTCGATCTGGGCCGACTCGGCCTTCTCGATGCCACCCTCGATGGCCTCGCGGCGCTCGTCCAGAACCTTGTTGATGTTCGGGAGGAGCTTCTTGGCGAGGAAGCCGAAGACGATGACGAAGGCGATCAGGCCGATGACGAGCTCGTCGAGATGCGGGATGAGAGGAGGCTGAGGCTCCTCCGCTGCCGCAAGAAGCAGAGCGTTCACATCAGTGCCTTCCGTAAAAAGAATCGGGCAGTCGGTCCGGCTTACTGGTAGACGAAGCCCATGACGATGCCGATGAGGGCGAGCGCCTCACAGAAGGCGAAGCCCATGATCTGGTTGGTGCGGATCAGACCGGCGGCCTCGGGCTGGCGGGCGAGGGCCTGCGTACCGTTACCGAAGATGATGCCGACGCCGACGCCGGGGCCGATCGCGGCGAGGCCGTAACCGATCGAGGCGACGTTGCCGACGACGTTCTCCTTGGCGCCGGCGGCGAGGTTGACCATGTCGAGAGCAGCGGACATGCCGTTACTTCCTTCTCTTTCAATGACCCGGTGGGGGTTGGCCACCGGACGACTGATGGTTTCGGGGGTGGAGCTACGGGGCCGTGACGGCTCAGTGGTGCTCGGAGAGCGCGCCCTGGACGTAGCTGCAGGCCAGGAGGACGAAGACGTACGCCTGGACGGCCTGGATGAAGAGCTCGAAGGCGGTCATCACCAGGACCATGACGAACGAGGCGCCGGCGTAGACGAAGCCGAGGCCGTTCATGAGGTACCAGGTGGCCAGCGAGAACATCACGATCAGCAGGTGACCGGCGAACATGTTCGCGAACAGTCGCACCGCGTGCGTGAAGGGCCGGATGAGGAGGTTCGAGAAGAACTCGAGGACGACGACCATCGGGAGGATCGCACCGAGGGACTTGTCGTAGCCGACGATGTTCTTCCAGCCGCCCACGAAGCCGTGCTTCTTGAAGGTGAGCGAGATCCACATGACGTAGACGATCAGCGCGAGACCGGCCGGGAAGGCGATCAGCGAGGTGACCGGGAACTGGGCGAGCGGAATGATCGACCAGAGGTTCATGATCCAGACGAAGAAGAACAGCGACACCATGAAGGGGACGTACTTCTCGCCGTCCTTCTTGCCGATGATCTCGTAGACGATGCCGCGGCGCACGAAGTCGTAGCCGGCCTCGCCGACCATCTGCATCTTGCCGGGGATCAGCTTGGGCTTGTTGAAAGCGGCCCAGAAGAACCCGACGACCACGATGGAGCCGAGGAGGGCGAGCAGCATCGGCTTGGTGATCTCGATGCCGGCCACCGTGGCGATGGGCTCGTACATGAACGTGTGCAGGCCCGGCGCCGGGAAGCCACATCCAGTGAAGATGTGGCAATCCGGGTCGAAGGCAAGCGTCTGGTCAGCACTCACCGCGGGCTCCTTCAGCGTGGCGCATAGGTACGGCAACCTCGTTGTGTCGGCGCGGCACGCAGCCGCGGGTCGGCACTGGACTGGTCTTACGGATAAGGGGGCGGCGGTTCGGCATCGAGCCTCGCGCTGGGACAGGCGTCTCGGATGCCCGCGCCCGCAGTGCCGCAGTTGGCACCGGACGATAGCAGGAAGCCGACGGCGGCTTTATCCCGGCCCTACCCTTCACGACTTCGACCCCGTGTTTCCGGGGTCGATGTACGTGATCTTGGCCTTCATGTACGCGCGGGCCTGTGCGGCGACCCACACCACGGTCGTCGCGAGCAGCGTGAAGGCGAAGGCCTTGAAGTCGAACAACGTGGTGTTCTTGAGCAAGGCGAGGAAGATGAAGAGCACCAGCAGCTGGGCCGTGTAGAGCATCAGCCCCATGGCCTGGAAGAGGTGCGGAAGCGACTTCGCCGTCCGCTGGAGCACCAGCTGCCCGATGCCCATGAAGAGGAGGACCACCAGGGTGCCGACGACGGCGCCGAGTGCACCCTTGCCACCGGCGACCAGACCGCTGATGAGCGTGGCGACTGCGCCGACGACAGCGGTGGGGACGGCGGTGTGCAGCAGGATGCGTGCGTCGTTGGACGGCATGGCGGTGTCTCCGCTTTTTGAGGCAGGGGGCGATGGTGTCGTCATGGACGAGCGTAAGCCCGGTCCGAGGTGGGTCTCGGGGCCAACAGACCGTCGCACTACGGTCTTTCGGCACTGTCGCCGGGTCTCGTGAACGGTATCACAAACTATTTGAATAGGTCTTTACCCATAAGGTGTGCCAACCGTCACACATGAGTGGGACAACGCGCGTGTGTGCGCGACACGAAGGCAACCTGTCTGGTAATGGCCGCGAATGCGGCTTTCGTCAACTCGGCGTTCCGGCCTTCCGCCGGTCGGGGAAGCGCGCGCGGTTGCCGATGGCCGTGGCGCCGTTGATGCCCGCGGGCACCGGAACGCGCTCCTCCTCGGCCGCGGGGACCTCCACGACGGGCTCCGGCACCGAAACCCGCTTGCGCCGGCGGTACCGGGGAGGCACGACGGACTCGGCCCAGCGGGGCGCGCGCGGGGTGAACCGCGGCAGCAGGAGCAGCACCAGTCCGATGGCGCTCAGCGCGACGACGCCGAGGACGATCCACATCGACGTCGAGTGCACCGAGTACGCCAGCGTCCCGAAGGCGATCAGCGCCGACCAGAAGTACATGATCAGCACCGCGCGGCTGTGCGAGTGGCCGATCTCCAGCAGGCGGTGGTGGAGGTGGCCGCGGTCGGCAGCGAACGGCGACTGACCCTTCCACGTCCGGCGCACGATCGCCAGCACCAGGTCCGCCATCGGGATCGCGATGATCGTCAGCGGGAGCACGAGCGGGATGAAGACGGGCAGGGCGGCGTGCGTGGCCTGCCGGGTCGAGCCCTCGAAGATCTTCAGCGCGTCCGGGTCGACCTGGCCGGTGATCGAGATGGCCGAGGCCGCCAGGATCAGGCCGATCAGCATCGAGCCGGAGTCGCCCATGAAGATCCGCGCCGGGTGCATGTTGTGCGGCAGGAAGCCCAGGCACATGCCCATGAGGATCGCGGTGAAGAGCGTCGCCGGGGCGGCCGCCTCGATCGTGTAGCCGTACCAGAGGCGGTAGGCGTACAGGAAGAAGGCCGCGGCGGCGATGCACACCATGCCGGCGGCGAGGCCGTCGAGTCCGTCGACGAAGTTCACGGCGTTGATGGTGAGGACGACCAACGCGACCGTCAGGAGCGTGCCCTGCCACGGGGTCAGGGAGACCACGCCGACACCCGGGATCGGCAGCCACAGGATCGTCAGACCCTGGACGACCATCACGCCCGCGGAGATCATCTGCGCGCCCAGCTTGATCAGCGCGTCCAGCTCGAACTTGTCGTCGAGGACGCCGATCAGCCAGATCAGGGCCGCGCCGGAGAGCAGCGCCCGCGGCTCGTTCGACAGCTCGAAGACGCTGCTCAGGTTCTGCAGGTGGTCGGCGACGAGGAGTCCCGCGCACAGCCCGAAGAACATGGCGATGCCACCGAGCCGCGGAGTCGGTTCTCGGTGTACGTCGCGGGCGCGGATCTCCGGCATCGCCCCGGTCGCGATGGCGAACTTCCGCACCGGACCGGTGAGCAGATAGGTCACCGCGGCCGTGACACAGAGCGTCAGCAGGTAATCACGCACGGGCTGCCCCACAGTAATAGCTGGCCATCTCAGCCCCACACCCTAGCCGTGCCGTCCGTGTGCTTGGAGACATCCCCCGCACCCGGAACGGTTGCGCCCGGTTCCCCTCAGCGTCCGTACGGGGGAAATCTCCCGGTCAGGTCCCGTACCTCCGCCCGCACCCGGGCCGTCTCCGCGGCGTCGTCCCGCAGCGCGGAGGTGAACAGTCCGGCGATCCGCGCCATCTCCGGGGCGCCCATCCCCTGCGTGGTGACGGCCGCGGTGCCGAGCCGGATGCCGCGGCTCGCCCCGTACGGCAGGGCGCAGGTGTCCAGCACCATGCCGGCGGCGGCGAGCCGGGCACGGGCCGTGCGCCCGTCGACGCCGAGCGGGGCCGGGTCCGCGGTGATGAGGTGGGTGTCCGTGCCGCCGGTCGTCACGGCGAAGCCCTCGGCGGCCAGCGCGGCGGCGAGCACCTTCGCGTGTTCCACCACCTGATGGGCGTACGCCGTGAACGCCGGGGTGGACGCCTCGCCGAAGGCCACCGCCTTCGCCGCGATCGTGTGCATCTGGGCGCCGCCCTGCGTGAAGGGGAACACCGCCCGGTCGATCCGTCCCGCCAGTTCCTCGCCGCACAGCACCATCCCGCCGCGCGGTCCGCGCAGCACCTTGTGGGTGGTCGCGCACACCACGTCGGCGTACGGGACGGGGTTGGGGGCCGCTCCCCCGGCGACCAGGCCGATCGGGTGCGCCGCGTCGGCGATGAGATAGGCGCCCACCTCGTCCGCGATCTCCCGGAAGACCGGGTAGTCGAGGTGGCGCGGGTAGGAGATCGAGCCGCAGACGATGGCCTTGGGGCGGTGGTGGCGGGCGAGCGCCGCGACCTGCTCGTAGTCGACGAGCCCGGTCTCCGCGTCGACGCCGTACGGCACGAAGTCGAACCAGCGTCCCGAGAAGTTGGCAGGCGAACCGTGCGTGAGGTGCCCGCCGTGGTCCAGACCCATGGCCAGGACCGTGTCACCGGGCCTCAGAAGGGCCGCGTACGCCGCCAGGACGGCCGCGGAGCCCGAGTGTGCCTGTACGTTCGCGTGGTCGGCTCCGAAGAGCGCGGTGGCCCTCTCCACGGCGATCCGCTCGGCCGCGTCGGCGTACGCGCAGCCGCCGTGGTGGCGGGCGCCCGGATAGCCCTCCGCGTACTTGTTGGCGAGCGCCGAGCCGAGGGCCGTCAGCACCGCGCGCGACGTGAAGTTCTCCGCCGCGATCAGCTGCAGGCTGTCCGCCTGCCTCCGCACCTCCCCCGCCAGCACGTCGGCGACCTCGGGGTCCTGCCGGCGCAGGACGTCGAGATCCTCATCGGGGGGCGCGGTGACCGGCATGCCACCAATGTAGGCGCGCCCCCGCCACCCCGCCCGTCAGCGACGGCCGAACCCGCGACCCGGCCCCTCAGCGACGGGCGGAGACGCCCGTGAGCGCCGTGACGACCGGGTCGAGGGCCTGGTTGAGCACCCCTCCCGACGGCCCCCTCGCACCACTC
>NZ_JBVJMN010000066.1:11151-46759 GCF_055584185.1 Streptomyces sp. NPDC104202
CGGCCCCCGGGGGGCCTCACGGGCAGCGCGGAGCCGCGGCGGCCTCCGACCGCCGGACCGGATGCGAGCACCCGCCGTCAGCGACGGGCGGAGACGCCCGTGAGCGCCGTGACGACCGGGTCGAGGGCCTGGTTGAGCACCCCTCCCGACGGCCCCCTCGCACCACTCGGCCCCCGGGGGGCCTCACGGGCAGCGCGGAGCCGCGGCGGCCTCCGACCGCCGGACCGGATGCGAGCACCCGCCGTCAGCGACGGGCGGAGACACCCGTGAGCGCCGTGACGACCGGGTCGAGGGCCTGGTTGATCTCGTCGCCGATGGAGCGGAAGAAGGTGATGGGGGCGCCGTAGGGGTCGCTGACCTCGTCGGCGTCGAGGGAGGGGGCGAGGAGCCACCCGCGTAGAGCGGCGGCGGCGCGGACCAGTGAGCGCGCGCGCTCGACCATGCCCTCGTCGCGGGGGTCGGGGAGCGTCGCCGGGTCGATGGCGCGGACCAGGCGGGTGAACTCCTTCAGCGTGAAGGTGCGCAGACCGGCCGAGTGGCCCATGGAGATGACCTGGGCGCGGTGGTCGCGGGTCGCCGTGAGGACCAGGTCGGCGCGGATGACGTGCTCGTCGAGGAGCTCGCGGCCCACGAAGCCGCTGTAGTCGGCGCCGAAGTCGGCGAGGACCAGTTCGGCGTTGGTCTCCATGGGGGCGCCCTCGTGGCCCCAGGTGCCCGCGCTCTCCACGATGAGGCCGCCGCCGAGCGGGTCGCCGAGGCGGTCGCACAGGGCATGGCGGGTCAGCCGCTCGGTGATCGGCGAGCGGCAGACGTTGCCGGTGCTGACGTGGAGGATGCGGAAGGTGCTGCTGTCGTCGAACCCCGCTATGCCACGCCCCTCAGGGGCGGTCAACTGGCCACCTCGAGGTCGGGTACGACCTTCCGGAGCTCCTCCGGGGACAGCGCGCCCTCGCGCAGCAGCACCGGGACGCTGCCCGTGACGTCGACGATGGACGAGGGGACGATGCCGGGCGTGGGGCCGCCGTCGAGGTACACGGAGACGGAGTCGCCGAGCATCTGCTGGGCCGCGTCGCAGTCCTCCGGCGACGGGTGGCCGGTGAGGTTCGCCGAGGAGACGGCCATCGGGCCGACCTCGGTGAGCAGCTCGATGGCGACCGGGTGCAGCGGCATCCGGATGGCGACGGTCCCCCGGGTGTCGCCGAGGTCCCACTGGAGGGACGGCTGGTGCCGGGCGACCAGGGTGAGCGCGCCCGGCCAGAAGGCGTCGACGAGTTCCCACGCCTGCTCGGAGAAGTCGGTGACCAGGCCGTGGAGGGTGTTCGGGGAGCCGATGAGCACGGGCGTGGGCATGTTCCGGCCGCGGCCCTTGGCGGCCAGCAGGTCCGCCACGGCCTCGCTGCCGAAGGCGTCCGCCCCGATGCCGTACACGGTGTCGGTGGGCAGCACCACGAGCTCGCCCCGGCGGACGGCGGAAGCGGCTTCGCGCAGACCGGTCGCGCGGTCGGTCGCCTCGTTGCAGTCGTATCGCCGTGCCATCAGTTCCCGGCCTCCTCGTACGCGTGGTGCTTGGTCATGGCATCGCCTTGCGGGCGGTCGCGAAACGCGGCCGGTTGTTGAGGTCGGGGTGGTCGGCGGCGTCGGCCCACCCGGCCTCCTCGTTGAAGATCCACGGCACCTGGCCGCCCTGGGTGTCCGCGTGCTCGATGACGACGAGCCCGCCGGGGCGGAGCAGACGGTGGGCGGTGCGCTCGATCCCGCGGATGGTGTCGAGGCCGTCCTCACCGGAGAAGAGGGCCATCTCCGGGTCGTGGTCACGGGCCTCGGGCGCCACGTACTCCCACTCGGTGAGCGGGATGTACGGCGGGTTGGAGATGACCAGGTCGACCTGGCCGTCCAGCTCGGGGAGGGCGCTGAGCGCGTCGCCCTGGTGGACGGTGACGCGGGAGCCCTCGGCGTTCCTGCGGGTCCACACGAGGGCGTCGTCGGAGAGTTCGACGGCGTGCACGCGGGAGCGCGGGACCTCCTGGGCCATGGCGAGGGCGATGGCGCCGGAGCCGGTGCAGAGGTCGACGATGAGGGGCTCGACGACGTCCATGGCGCGCACGGCGTCTATGGCCCAGCCGACGACCGACTCGGTCTCGGGGCGGGGCACGAAGACGCCGGGTCCCACCTGGAGCTCCAGGTAGCGGAAGAACGCCCGGCCGGTGATGTGCTGGAGCGGTTCGCGCGCCTCGCGGCGGGCGATCGTCTCCCAGTAGCGGGCGTCGAAGTCCGCGTCCTTGACGTTGTGCAGCTCCCCCCGCTTGACGCCGTGCACGAACGCGGCGAGCTCCTCGGCGTCGAAACGCGGTGAGGGAACGCCGGCGTCGGCCAGCCGCTGGGTGGCCTGGGCCACCTCGGCAAGCAGCAGGTTCACGCTGGTCCTCCGTGGTGCGGGGGTGGGGCTTACGGAACTTAGGCCGCGGCGAGCTTGGCGGCCGAGTCGGCGTCGACGCACGCCTGGATCATCGCGTCCAGGTCGCCGTCGAGGACCTGGTCGAGGTTGTACGCCTTGAAGCCGACGCGGTGGTCGGAGATCCGGTTCTCCGGGAAGTTGTACGTCCGGATCTTCTCGGAGCGGTCGACCGTGCGGACCTGGCTGCGGCGGGCGTCGGCGGCCTTCGACTCGGCCTCCTCCTGCGCGGCGGCGAGCAGCCGGGAACGCAGGATGCGCATGGCCTGCTCCTTGTTCTGGAGCTGGCTCTTCTCGTTCTGGCAGGAGGCGACGATGCCGGTCGGCAGGTGGGTGATGCGGACCGCGGAGTCGGTGGTGTTGACCGACTGGCCGCCGGGGCCGGAGGAGCGGTAGACGTCGATGCGCAGGTCGTTGGCGTGGACCTCGACCTCGACCTCCTCGGCCTCGGGCGTGACGAGCACGCCGGCGGCGGAGGTGTGGATGCGGCCGGCGGACTCGGTCGCGGGGACGCGCTGCACGCGGTGCACACCGCCCTCGTACTTGAGCCGCGCCCAGACGCCCTGGCCGGGCTCGGTGGCGCCGTTGCCGCCCTTGGTCTTCACCGCGACCTGGACGTCCTTGTAGCCGCCGAGCTCGGACTCGGTGGCGTCGATGATCTCGGTCTTCCAGCCGACGCGCTCGGCGTAGCGGAGGTACATGCGGAGCAGGTCGCCGGCGAAGAGCGCGGACTCGTCGCCACCGGCGCCGGCCTTGATCTCCAGGATGACGTCCTTGTCGTCGCTGGGGTCGCGCGGGACGAGGAGCAGTCGGAGCTTCTCGGTGAGCTCCTCGCGGTCCTTCTCCAGCTGCTTGACCTCGGCGGCGAAGTCCGGGTCGTCGTGCGCGAACTCGCGGGCGGTCTCGATGTCGTCGCCGGTCTGCTTCCACGACCGGTAGGTGGCGACGATCGGGGTCAGCTCGGCGTAGCGCTTGTTCAGCTTGCGCGCGTTCGCCTGGTCGGCGTGGACCGAGGGGTCCGCGAGCTTCGTCTCCAGGTCGGCGTGCTCGCCGACCAGTTCCTCGACCGCCTCGAACATCGGGGGCTCCTGGTTTTCGTCAGTTCTAAGGGACGGCAAAGCGCCGGTCCCGGCCGCCCGCGCGGGGCGACCGTGGACCGGCGCAGGGGCTCGCTACTTGGCGGAGCCGGCGGCCTTGCCGAAGCGGGCCTCGAAGCGGGCGACGCGGCCGCCGGTGTCGAGGATCTTCTGCTTGCCCGTGTAGAACGGGTGGCACTCGGAGCAGACCTCGGCACGGATGGTGCCCTCGGTCAGGGTGCTGCGGGTGGTGAACGACGCGCCACAGGTGCAGCTGACCTGGGTCTCGACGTACTCGGGGTGGATCTCGCGCTTCAAGGTGTCTCCTAGTTTCGGGAGGGCTCCGGGTCGCCGCCGCGGGTTGCGGCATGCGTGAACCGGGGCCGACGTACCAGTCTGCCAGGACCGGCCGCATCTCCCAAAACGGGGGTCGGGCCGTGGGTATTCCCCGGCTACCTCACGACCCCGTCGGCCTGTCCGGTGGCGCCGTCCCTCGTCGCGGAGGCGGGAATCGGCCGGTCGGCCTTGAGGGCCTTCCAGACCTGGCCGGACTCGGCCTCCAGCGGGACGACGCGGTTGGGGTCCCGGGGGTCGTACTCGACCGGCAGGGTGATCATGTGGACGTTCTGGGCGCCGATGCCGGAGAGGCCCTTGGCGAATCCCATGAGCTCCTGGACGGAGTCGAGCTCGGAGTCGGGGGTGACGGCCTTGGTGGCGGCGTCGGCGAGGTCGAGGAGCTTCTTCGGGTTGGTGAGGACGCCGACGTCCTTGACCTGGTCGATGAAGGCCTTCATGAACGCCTGCTGGAGCTGGATGCGGCCGAGGTCGCTGCCGTCGCCGACGCTCTTGCGGGTGCGGACGAGGCCGAGGGACTGCTCGCCGTCCAGCGTGTGGGTGCCGGGGGCGAGGTCGAGGTGGCTCTTGGAGTCCTTGATGGCCCGCGTGGTGGTGATCTCGACGCCGCCGAGGGTGTCGATGAGCTTCTTGAAGCCGGAGAAGTCGACCTCGATGTAGTGGTCCATGCGGATGCCGGACATCGACTCGACGGTCTTGACGGCGCAGGCGGGGCCGCCGACCTCGTACGCCGTGTTGAACATGGCGCGCCGCTCGCCGGCGACGGTACCGCCCTCGCCGTCGGTGCAGGCGGGCCGGTTGACGAGGGTGTCGCGCGGCAGGGAGACCACGCTCGCCTTCTTGTGGCCCTCGTAGACGTGGACGACCATCGCGGTGTCGGAGCGGGCGCCGCCCTCGTCCTTGCCGTAGGCGGAGTTGTCGCCGGAGCGGGAGTCGGAGCCGAGGACGAGGATGTCCAGGGAACCGTCGTCGACGTCCACCGGGCGCTCGGCGCCGAGCTGGGCGTTGATGTCGACGCCCTTGATGTTGCCGTCCAGCTTCACGTACACGTAGCCGAGGCCGGCGCCGCCCAGCACGAGGACGGCGACGGCCCCGGATATGAGGATCGGCGCCTTGCGGCGCTTGGCGGACGGCTTGCGGCGCCGGCCACTGCCGGCACCGCGTGCGCGGCCGCTGTCGTTCTGCTCGGTCATCGTCATCCCTCGGGCCCTCGGTTCACCTTCTGTGACGGCGAAGCACCCGAAAGGGTTGCATGTGTCCCTGTGGGGTTTTGACGGGCCACGCACCGCGCCCACCGTGCGGGGCACGGTGGGCGCGGTGGTTTACGCAGGTCACGACAGGATTACGGGCGCGGGGCCCGGCTCACGTCGTGTGACGCAGCTCTCGCGTCAGTCGTTGTTGTTCGCTCCGGGGGTGGTCTTCTGGATCTGGAGCAGGAACTCCCCGTTCGACTTCGTCTGCTTCATCTTGTCGAGAAGCAGCTCGATCGCCTGCTGCTGGTCGAGCGCGTGCAGCACGCGACGCAGCTTCCAGGTGACGGCGAGCTCGTCGCTGCCGAGGAGGATCTCCTCCTTGCGGGTGCCCGAGGCGTCGACGTCGACGGCCGGGAAGATCCGCTTGTCGGCGAGCTTCCGGTCGAGCTTGAGCTCCATGTTGCCGGTGCCCTTGAACTCCTCGAAGATCACCTCGTCCATCCGCGAGCCGGTGTCGACCAGTGCGGTGGCCAGGATGGTCAGCGAGCCGCCGTCCTCGATGTTGCGCGCGGCACCGAAGAAGCGCTTCGGCGGGTAGAGCGCGGTCGAGTCGACACCACCGGACAGGATGCGGCCGGAGGCGGGCGCCGCGAGGTTGTACGCGCGGCCCAGACGGGTGATGGAGTCGAGCAGGACGACCACGTCGTGACCCAGCTCCACGAGGCGCTTGGCGCGCTCGATGGCCAGCTCGGCGACGGTGGTGTGGTCCTCGGCCGGACGGTCGAAGGTCGAGGAGATGACCTCGCCCTTGACCGACCGCTGCATGTCGGTGACCTCTTCCGGACGCTCGTCGACCAGGACGACCATCAGGTGGCACTCGGGGTTGTTGTGCGTGATCGCGTTCGCGATCGCCTGCATGATCATGGTCTTGCCGGTCTTCGGCGGGGCCACGATCAGACCGCGCTGGCCCTTGCCGATCGGCGACACGAGGTCGATGATCCGCGTGGTCAGCACGCCCGGGTCGGTCTCCAGGCGGAGCCGGTCCTGCGGGTAGAGCGGGGTCAGCTTGTTGAACTCCGGGCGGCCGCGGCCGGAGTCGGCGGCCATGCCGTTCGCGGAGTCCAGGCGGACCAGCGCGTTGAACTTCTCGCGGCGCTCGCCCTCCTTCGGCTGACGGACCGCGCCGGTGACGTGGTCGCCCTTGCGCAGACCGTTCTTGCGGACCTGGGCGAGGGAGACGTACACGTCGTTCGGACCGGGCAGGTAGCCCGAGGTCCGGATGAACGCGTAGTTGTCGAGGATGTCGAGGATGCCCGCGACGGGGATCAGGACGTCGTCGTCGGCGACCTGCGGCTCGCCGGCCTGGAAGTCGTCACGGCCGCGACGGCCACGGCGGTCGCGGTAGCGTCCGCGACGGCCCCGGCGACCGCCGGCCTCGTCGTCGTAGTCGTCCTGCGGGCCGGCCTGCTGGCCGCCGCCCTGCTGGCCCTGGCCCTGGACCTGCTGGCCCTGGCCCTGGCCGCCCTGACGCTGGCGCTGGCCGCCCTGGCCGCCGCCCTGCTGCTCGTCGCCCTTGCCGCGGTCGCGCTGACGGTCACGGCGGTCACGGCGCTCGCCGCGCTCGCCCCGCTCGCCGCGGTCACGGCGGCCGCGGCCCTCGGCGGTGTCGACGGCGGCCTCGGCCTGCGCGTCGGCCTTGGCCTCGGTACGGGTCTCGGTCTTCACGGCCTGGGCGGTCTCGGCCTTGGCCTCGCCCTCCGGCGAACCGGCGGGGGCGGTGGCCCGGCGACGACGGCGCTCTCCGGCCGGCTGGTCGTCGGAGGCCGGCTGACCGGGGATGTCGATCTGCTGCTGGGCGACGGCCTTCTCGGCCTTCTCCGCCTTGGGCGCGGCGGCCTCGGCCGCGGCGTCGCCGGTGCGGGCCTTGGAGGTGGCGCGGCGCTTCGGCTTGGTGTCGGCCGGGGCGTCGTCGGCCTTGGCGGGGGCGGCGGCCTGGGCGGCTCCGCCGCCGGCCTGCGCCTCCTTGATGACCTCGATCAGCTGGCTCTTGCGCATCCGCGCGGTGCCCCTGATGCCGAGGCCGGACGCGACCTGCTGCAGCTCGGCCAGGACCATGCCGTCGAGGCCGGTGCCGGAGCGGCGGCGCCGTGCGGTGCCGCCGGTGGCAGCACCTGCGGCGGGCGCGGCGGTGTCGACACTGTTGTCGGCAGTCACGCCCATCAGATCGGTGGTGTCGCTCACGAAGGGTCCTTCCCTGGAGCGGACGTCGGCCATCTGGCTCGGCGACCGGTTGTGCTGTCCGGCAGCGGTCCTGGTTTGTGGACCGTGTCCGGGGCGGTGGTCCCGCCGGGTAACGGCGGAAGAAAGAAGACGTGCTGTGGGTCCGGCCCGAGCGCCCCCTGCTCGGCCCTCTGCGGAAGAGCGAGGGGTGTCGTGCCGGTTCCGGAGCGTGCTCAAAACTGCTCAGGCAGGCTGCTCAGGCAGTTGAGGAGGCTCCCGGAAGAAGTGGTGGTCCCTGATGGGGACACTCCGCACCGCTCCACAAAGAGGTCGGGTGCAGACTTGAGGTTAACACTACCGGCTCCAACAAACATTCCCCCTCTCGCTCACCGGCAATCTCGTGTCCGGCGCACCGCGGGGGTCGCTGCCCGGCGCCCCCCGCCGCCGCCCGCGCCCGTCTAGGGCGCCAGCGGCAGGACGACCGCCCCGGACGCGTCGAGGTCGAGCCGGTTCGCGGCCCAGCCCTCGCCCGCCAGTCGGGCGACCTTGTCGGCCGTCCCGTGTTCGGCCAGCGCGAGCACCGTGGGGCCCGCGCCGGAGATGACCGCGGGGACGCCGTCCGCACGCAGCCGGTTCACCAGGGCGATGCTCTCCGGCATCGCGGGAGCCCGGTACTCCTGGTGCAGCCTGTCCTCGGTCGCCGACAGCAGCAGCTCGGGGCGGCGCGTCAGGGCCTCGACGAGGAGGGCGGCGCGCCCGGCGTTGGCCGCGGCGTCCACGTGCGGGACGGTGCGCGGCAGAAGGCCGCGGGCGGTCTCGGTGAGGACCGGCTTCCCGGGGACGAAAACCACCGGAACGATGGAATCCGAGGGGTCCATCCTGATCGCCCGCGCGGCACCGGACTCGGTCCAGGCGAGCGTGAATCCGCCGAGCAGACAGGCGGCGACGTTGTCGGGGTGGCCCTCGATCTCGGTGGCGAGCTCCAGCAGGGCCGCCTCGTCGAGCCGGGCGTCCCCGCCTATCGTCACGGCGCGGGCGGCGACGATGCCGGCGCAGATGGCGGCGGAGGAGGAGCCGAGGCCGCGGCCGTGCGGGATGCGGTTGGCGCAGACGACCTCCAGGCCGCGCGGCTGCCCGCCGAGCAGGTCGAAGGCCGTGCGCAGGGAGCGTACGAGCAGGTGCGTCTCGTCGCGCGGGAGCGTCTCGGCGCCCTCGCCGGCGATGTCGACGTGCAGGCCGGAGTCGGCGACCCGGACGACGACGTCGTCGTAGAGACCCAGCGACAGGCCGAAGGCGTCGAAGCCCGGGCCGAGGTTGGCGCTGGTGGCGGGGACGCGCACCCGTACGGCGGCGGCGCGGAAGGCTGGACCGGCCATCGCTCGATGACTCTCCTTGATTGCGGCAGCAGACATGTCGAACAGCAGGGCTTCACCCGACGACGACGGCGGGCGAGGTACTCGAGGACCCGGGGGCCGTTTCGGCCACGAGGGCGACAACGGCAACGACACCGCGCATATGCGTCGGGGCGGGTTCGGTACAGCCTATCGAAGGAAGGTTCTGTGGCGACATAGGGCGCACAGGAGGCGCACGATGCGTGTCGCGGGCCAACCTGTGCGCCTATGTACGTTCCTGATCGGGTATCGATCCGTCCCTCCCCGGCGCGGGGAGGGTCGGATCAGGCCAGGCCGAGGCGCTCGGCGGCGGCCGCGGCGTCGACCGGGACGGTGACCGGCTGCGGCGCGCCGGCGACGGCCCAGTCGGGGTCCTTCAGGCCGTTTCCGGTCACGGTGCAGACGATCCGCTGACCCGGGTCGACCTTGCCCTGCTCGGCGGCCTTCAGCAGACCGGCGACCGACGCGGCCGAGGCGGGCTCGACGAACACGCCCTCCTGGGCGGCCAACAGGCGGTAGGCGCGCAGGATCTCACGGTCCGTCACCTCGTCGATGAAGCCGCCCGACTCGTCGCGCGCGGCGATCGCGTAGTCCCACGAGGCCGGGTTGCCGATGCGGATCGCGGTGGCGATCGTCGACGGGTCCTTGACGACCTCGCCGCGCACGAGCGGCGCGGAGCCGGAGGCCTGGAAGCCCCACATGCGCGGCCGGTGCGTCGCGAGACCGTCCTCGGCGTACTCGCGGTACCCCTTCCAGTACGCCGTGATGTTGCCGGCGTTGCCGACGGGCAGCACGTGGATGTCGGGGGCGTCGCCGAGCATGTCGACGATCTCGAACGCGGCGGTCTTCTGGCCCTCGATGCGGACCGGGTTGACCGAATTGACCAGCGCCACCGGGTAGTTCTCGGAGAGGCTGCGGGCCAGCGTCAGGCAGTCGTCGAAGTTGCCGTCGACCTGAAGGATCTTCGCGCCGTGCACGAGGGCCTGGCCCATCTTGCCGAGCGCGATCTTGCCCTGCGGGACGAGGACGGCGGACACCATGCCGGCGCGCACCGCGTAGGCCGCGGCCGAGGCGGAGGTGTTGCCGGTGGAGGCGCAGATGACCGCCTGCGCCCCCTCCTCCTTGGCCCTGGTGATGGCCATGGTCATGCCCCGGTCCTTGAAGGAACCGGTGGGGTTGGCGCCCTCGACCTTGAGGTGCACCTCGCAGCCCGTGCGCTCGGAGAGCACCTGAGCGGGGACGAGCGGCGTACCGCCCTCACGGAGCGTGACGACCGGCGTCGTGTCCGTGACCGGAAGGCGGTCCCGGTACTCCTCGATGATGCCGCGCCACTGGTGGGTGCCCTTGTGGGTCATGGGTCCTTACTCCCCTTCAACACGCATGATGCTGGCGACACCGCGCACGGTGTCGAGCTTGCGCAGCGCCTCGACGGTCCCCGAGAGGGCGGCGTCGGGCGCGCGGTGGGTGACGACGACGAGGGAGGCCTCGCCGTCCTTGCCCTGCTGGCGCACCGTATCGATGGATACGCCGTGCTCGGCGAAGACCGTCGCGACCTGGGCGAGGACGCCCGGCTTGTCGGCCACGTCGAGGCTGATGTGGTACCGCGTGACGACCTCGCCCATGGAGCTCACGGGCAGCTGGGTGTACGCGGACTCGCCGGGGCCGTTGGCACCGTTGAGCTTGTTGCGGCACACGGCGACGAGGTCGCCGAGCACGGCCGAGGCGGTCGGCGAGCCGCCGGCGCCGGGGCCGTAGAACATGAGCCGCCCGGCGGCCTCCGCCTCGACGAAGACCGCGTTGTACGCCTCGCGGACGGAGGCCAGCGGGTGGCTGAGCGGGATCATCGCGGGGTGCACGCGCGCGGTGACGGACCCGCCGTCGGCGGCCCGCTCGCAGATCGCGAGCAGCTTGATGGTGCAGCCCATCTGCTTGGCGGAGGCGAAGTCGGCGGCGGTGACCTCGGTCATGCCCTCGCGGTAGACGTCGTCGAGGCGCACCCGGGTGTGGAACGCGATCCCGGCGAGGATCGCGGCCTTGGCGGCGGCGTCGAAGCCCTCGACGTCGGCGGTCGGGTCGGCCTCGGCGTACCCGAGGGCGGTGGCCTCGTCGAGTGCCTCGGAGTACCCGGCGCCCGACGTGTCCATCTTGTCGAGGATGAAGTTCGTGGTGCCGTTGACGATGCCCATCACCCGGTTGATCTTGTCGCCGGCGAGGGACTCGCGCAGCGGCCGGATCAGCGGGATCGCGCCGGCGACGGCGGCCTCGTAGTAGAGGTCCTGGCCGTTCTTCTGCGCGGCGGCGTAGAGGGTCGCGCCGTCCTGGGCCAGCAGGGCCTTGTTCGCCGAGACCACGGACGCGCCGTGCTCGAAGGCGGTGGTGATGAGGGTGCGGGCCGGCTCGACGCCGCCGATGACCTCGACGATGACGTCGATGTCGCCCCGTTTGACCAGGGCGGTGGCGTCGGTGGTGATCAGTTCCGCGGGGATGCCCTCGCGGACCTTGTCCGGGCGGCGGACCGCCACACCGGCGAGCTCGACCGGGGCACCGATGCGCGCGGCGAGGTCGTCGGCGTGCGTCGTCATGATGCGCGCCACCTCTGAGCCGACCACTCCACAGCCCAGCAGCGCCACCTTCAGCGGACGCGTACGCATCATCCGACCTCGTTTCTCGTACTTCTGCTTCGTATTTCTACGGTGGGAACAGTCTCACTCACCGGACGGGGGTTTCCGCCCCCCGTCCGGATCCTGAGACATCGATTTCATCACTCGACTATTCCACCACGCGACTATTTCGTCAGCCGATGTCGAGACGCAGGAGATCTTCTTCCGTCTCGCGCCGGACGACGACCCGCGCCTCCCCGTCGCGCACCGCCACGACCGGCGGCCGGAGCGCGTGGTTGTAGTTGCTGGCCATCGAGCGGCAGTACGCCCCGGTGGCCGGCACGGCGAGCAGGTCACCGGGCGCCAGGTCGGACGGCAGGAAAGCGTCCCGCACGACGATGTCGCCGCTCTCGCAGTGCTTGCCGACGACGCGGGTCAGCATCGGCTCGGCGTCGCTGGTCCGCGAGACGAGGCTGACGCTGTACTCGGCGTCGTACAGGGCGGTGCGGATGTTGTCCGACATGCCGCCGTCGACGCTCACGTACGTCCGCAGCCCGTCGAGCGGCTTGATCGTGCCGACCCGGTAGAGCGTGAAGGCGGTCGGACCGACGATGGCGCGGCCGGGCTCGACGGAGATCCGGGGCGTCGCCAGACCGGCGGACTCGCACTCCCTCGACACGATCTCGTTCAGCGCCTTGGCGATCTCGTGCGGCTCGCGCGGGTCGTCGTCCGAGGTGTACGCGATGCCCAGGCCGCCGCCGAGGTCGATCTCCGGCAGCTCCAGCCCGTGCTCGTCCCGCACCTCGGCCAGCAGCTGCACCACACGGCGGGCGGACACCTCGAAGCCGGCCATGTCGAAGATCTGCGAACCGATGTGGGAGTGGATCCCGATCAGCTCCAGGCCGTCCAGCTTCAGCGCCCGGCGGACCGCCTCGGCGGCCTGCCCGCCGGCCAGCGCGATGCCGAACTTCTGGTCCTCGTGCGCGGTCGCGATGAACTCGTGCGTGTGCGCCTCGACGCCGACGGTCACCCGGATCTGCACCCGCTGGCGCTTGCCCTGGGACTGCGCGGCGTGCGCGACGCGCACGATCTCCTGGAAGGAGTCGAGGACGATCCGGCCGACGCCGACCTCGACGGCCCGGTGGATCTCCTCCTCGCTCTTGTTGTTCCCGTGGAAGGCGATGCGCTCGGCCGGCATCCCGGCGGCGAGCGCCGTGGTCAGCTCACCCCCCGAACACACGTCGAGGTTCAGCCCCTCCTCCTTCAGCCACCGCACGACGGCCTTGGAGAGGAACGCCTTGCCTGCGTAGAACACGTCGGCGTCCTTGCCGAACGCCTCGGCCCAGGCCCGGCAGCGGGCGCGGAAGTCCGTCTCGTCCAGGAAGTAGGCGGGGGTGCCGAACTCCTCGGCCAGCGCGTCCACGCCGATCCCCCCGACGGTGGCGACCCCCCGCTCGTCCCGCGCGACCGTCCGGGACCACACCTTCGGGTCCAGGACGTTCAGGTCGGCGGGCGGCGCGGAGTAGTGGCCCTCGGGGAGGACGTCGGCGTGACGGGGCCCTGCGGGGTGGGCGGAACGGCTCATGTCTGCTCTTTCAGATCCGATCGGGTGCGCTGATGCCGAGCACGGAGAGGCCACCGGCGAGCACCGTCCCGGCGGCTTCGGCGAGCGCGAGCCGGGAACGGTGGGCGGCCGAGGGTTTCTCGTCGCCGAGCGGCAGAACCGTGTGCTGGAACGCGAGCAACGCGTCGGCGACGGCTTCGAGGTGCCGCGCGACCCGGTCCGGGGCGCGATGGCGCGCTGCGGCCAGCAGGACGACGGGATGGTCGCCGAGCAGACCGAGCAGTTCGACGGCACCGGGACCGGGGGCGGGGGTCCCGGGCGCGGGGCTGGATGCGGGGCTTTCGGAGGAGGCGGCGGGGGCGGCCTGGAGGTCCACGCCGAGCTGACGTCCGTTCGCGAGGAGCCTGCACACGCGGGAGTGCGCGTACCGCACGCGGAAGAGCGCGTTGCGTTCGTGCTGGACGAGCAGCGGCGGCCCGTCGAGGGGCCGGTCCTGGGGCGCGGCACGGAGCAGGGACCAGCGCGCGGCGTCGACCCCGAGGCCGTCGACGTCGTACGCCCCGGGCCGTACGTGCATCCGCTCGTCGCCGCCGAAGGAGGTCTGCGCGCCCTGGGACCGGAGCAGCCGTACGACGGTCTCGGTCACCACCCTGGCGCGCGACTCCGTCACCTCGGCGAAGTCCACGGTCGTCCCGGCGAGCGCGCGGCCGTGCCCGTAGGAGCGACCGGCCTCGCGGATCACCCGGACGAGCTCACCGCCCGCGTCGAGTGCGTCGCGTCGCAGGCTGAAGTTGAGGAAACCCGGCCCGGTGATCTCGACTCCCGCGAGCTCCGGGATGTCCCTGAGCCGCTCCTCGATGATCCCCGCGACGTCGAGCGCGCTGCGCCCCGCCGGCCTCGCCAGGGTCAGCGCGATGTTGCTCGCGTACTCCCCCGCCCCGCCCGGCCTCGCCCGCTCCACCTTCACCCGCGGCGGGACCTCCACCCGCAGCGCACCGTCGTCGACCGCACGGCGCACGGCGTGCAGCACGGTCAGGGAGAGGTCCGCGGGGGTCACGACGCAAGCCTAGGGGAGGAGGGGGGTCCCCACGCGAACCGGTTTCGCCATGCGGGCACCTCGCCCACGAGACCGCCTCGCCTACGGACGGAGAACCGGTCCGGGGGCCACTGCTGAAGGGGCACGAGGCCCGATGTCCGTCTGCCGGCCGACCGGCCGCTCCGACAGGAAAACCGTCGAAGCCTCTCGCCTCGACCCGGCCGCCAGGACCGGGGAGGCACTCCGCTCACCCGGGAGGCGAGCTCAGGATCGTTCGACTCGACCCGGCACCCCTGCCGGCCGATCACTTCGGCAGGCGGACTCCGGGGCTCTCGGCGCGGCTCGGCCCGTGGGCCCGGCCGGCCAGGTCCTGTCGCGCCTCGGCTGCGGCCGGTTCCTCACCCGCGTCCTGCCCGGCGGCCTCACGGCGCTCCCGCCGCTCCCGGTGCATGAGCTGCCGCACCACCCGCACGAGCTCGGACGGCTCGAACGGCTTGGCCAGGAACGCGTCGACCCCCGAGGCGACACCACCGGCCACCTCGTGCTCACCCGCCGCACTGATGATCGCCACGGGCAGATGACTCGTCCTCGGGTCCGCCCGCAGCCGCTCCGCCGTCTTGATCCCGTCCAGCCGGGGCATGACGACGTCCAGGGTGACGACATCAGGACAAACCCGATGCACGACATCCAGACACTCGGCACCATCGGCCGCGGTCACGACCTCGAACCCCTCGAGTTCGAGATTGACCCTGATCAACTGCCGGATCACCTTGTTGTCGTCGACAACGAGCACCCGACCGGACACGCCTGACACACGAACGAGAGTAGGACGCCCCCCACGGCCCCGTCCGGCTTTTACCCACTTCCGACCCGTGCGAGGGACCCCTCCCCCGGTGACGCCCCGGAAATACCTGTTCACAGGCACACCCCCCGAGCTGGTAGTGTTCAACCCGTCGCCGCCGCAACGCAGCGAACGCCCCCGTAGCTCAGGGGATAGAGCAACGGCCTCCGGAGCCGTGTGCGCAGGTTCGAATCCTGCCGGGGGCACTTCGCAGGAAGTGCCAAAAGACCCCGTGACCAGCGGAAACGCTGAGCGCGGGGTCTTGTTGTGTGTACAGGGGTGGGCTGGGGTGAGCGGCCGTGTGACAGGGGTCGCGGCCTGTTCGCGGCCTGGGCTGTGAGGCATCGGCGCAGGTCAATCCAGGGAATGACGAAGGCACATGGGGGCGAGCGTGAGTGCCGGCGGATAGGGTCCCTCGCACATCTCGGGTGGGGAGTGCCAGGAGCTGGGACGTTCTACTGCTGCCGCTACCTGCGGACCTCGCATCGATCGAGGATCTTCCCGCCGATCACGAGCCACCTCACGTCGGAAGCCGGTCTGACGTCCACGAGGCACTCCGATCGGCCGCGGGGGACGTCGACCTGACCGATCCCACCCAGGGGCGAGTTGCTCGGCCCGTCCTGGGTGATCGAACTCGGCATAGGGGAGCGCGACCCCGTCGAGTCGGTCATGCTCCATGTCCGGGGCGGTGAGGACGACGTAGTCCCCGTGATCTTCGACATGTCCCGAGCCCTCGGCTGTCGCCCCTTCGAATGCTCGACGGGTGAACTACTCACGGACAACGCCGCAGCTGGCTGGGCCGACTTTCAAGCCTATCGGGACAGGGCGATCACCCCAGACTCTCTGGAAAGGCCCTAGCCCTGCACCGCCCCGCGTTGAGCCACCGGTGGGCCCTTGCGCAAGGCCGGCCGGCTGCCGGGCCTGGGTCGGGCTGGGCGCTGTACCCCGCCGATACGCATGACTGGTGCGTGAGGCGAGCGAGCGCATCACCGGGTATGGCGGGCGGGGAGCAGCTGCTGCCGCGATGTGGCGCCGGCCGGTGTGGTCGCTCCGCGTCGGTACCAGTCTCGCTGTGGCAATTGCGCGTGTCGTTCGGCCGTTCTCTGGTGGCTCGTCGGCACCAACCTCAGTGACCGTAGACGTGCCCGCGCACCAGAGGGTCGTTCTCCAGAATGAAGTCTGAGACCTTCCAGGAAACAGCAGGGCCCCATAAGGCGCAGTTCTGGAGACCGCAGCGTCTGTGGAAGCCGGCCAGTTCAGCAGAGTCGCGCGGATGGGGCCTACGACGCCTCCGACGAGACGGTCGGCCGCGCCGAACAGCTTCTCGGGCTTCCTCACCCACGACACCGCCGTGACGGCCTTCCGGGACCTGCGCACGGTCCCCTGGCGATCCCCTGGCCTCGCAAGGGGCGGTGCGCGGCCGGCTCTGGCAGGTGATCAGCTGGCCATCGACAGAGCCCGACCGTCGGTTAGGTCCCGGATGAGTCTCCGGGCCGCCCCCAGACAGGCCGGGGATGCAACCATTCTCTTCAGAGCTGGAGCCCCCGGAAGCCGACCGCGCGCTGGAGACCATAGAGGCGGGCACTGACAACGGCCCTGTCCCGTGGTGGGGCGTTGAACGGTGAGCGGGGGACTGCGTGCTCGACAGCAGGCCTTGAGCCTGCCGTGCGGGCTTCGATCGAGCCGGTTCCGTGCGGGGGGCGCGGGTCCGGGGCGGATCGGACTGTCATCAGCAACGTCAGTCGGGGGGCCCTGGGTCTCGTCGGGGCCTGTCGGCCGGGACGGCGAGGGGGTGATGGGCGCGGCGATGCCGCCCGGGGTGGGCCGGGCGGCATCTCGGGTTGTGGCGGGGTTACTTGACGTTGATGGCGGTCCAGGCGGTGGCGACGGCGTTGTACTGGGGGCTGGTGGCGCCGTAGAGGTCCTTGGCGGCGTTGAGGGTGGCGGTGCGGGCGCCGGAGTAGCCGGTGGTGGAGGTCATGTAGGTGGAGAGGGCCTTGTACCAGATCTTGTAGGCGGCGGTGCGGCCGATGCCGGTGACCGTGGAGCCGTTGGACGTGGGCGAGTTGTAGGTGACGCCGTTGATCGTCTTGGTGCCGCTGCCCTCGGAGAGCAGGTAGAAGAAGTGGTTGGCCGGGCCCGAGGAGTAGTGGACGTTGAGGCGGCCGACGGACTTGGACCAGTAGTCGGCGGACTTGCCGTCCTTGCTCGGCTGGTCCATGTAACGCAGGGGCGTGCCGTTCCCGTTGATGTCGATCTTCTCGCCGATGAGGTAGTCACCGGCGTCGGTGGCGTTCCCGGCGAAGAACTCGACGGACGTGCCGAGGATGTCGGAGGTGGCCTCGTTCAGGCCGCCGGACTCGCCGCTGTAGCGGAGGTTGGCGGTGGAGGAGGTCAGGCCGTGGGACATCTCGTGGCCGGCGACGTCGAGGGAGGTGAGCGGGTGGGTGTTGCCGATGCCGTCGCCGTAGGTCATGCAGAAGCAGGAGTCGTCCCAGAAGGCGTTCACGTAGGCGTTGCCGTAGTGGACGCGGGAGTAGGCGGCGACGCCGTCGCCGCGGATGCCGCTGCGGCCGAGCTCGTTCTTGTAGAAGTCCCAGGTGACGGCAGCGCCGTAGTGGGCGTCGGCGGCCGCGGTGGCGCGATTGGAGGCGAGCCCGTTGCCCCAGGTGTCGGTCGAGCTGGTGAAGAGCGAGCCGGTGCCGGACGTGCCGCCGTTCAGGTCGTACGTCTTGTGGCCGCCGCGGGTGGCGTCCGTGAGGGTGTACGAGGGCGAGGTGCCGAGCGTGACCTGGCCGGCGTACATCGTGTTGCCGACGCCGGTCTCGATCGTCTCGTGGGAGAAGAGCTCCTTGCCCGTGGTGGCGTCGGTGACGACCTGGCGGCGGCTCGGCGTGCCGTCCTTCTGGACGCCGGTGACGGTGGTCTCCCAGGCGAGGACGGGCTTGCCGGTGGCGGCCCAGACCACCTTGCGGGCGGTGGAGGCGGACTCCGAGGCGTTGGCCGCGGAGGCGAGCGCGGTCTTCTTCGCGGTGGCGGACGGGACCGCGGCGACCGTGCTCGCCACGGATATCGCGGCGTCGGTGGCCTTGGTGGTGGAGCGCGCGCCGGACTTCTTCTGGTGGACGACCAGGTCGCCGCCGAGGACCGGCAGGCCCTCGTAGGTGCGCTCGTAGCGCGTGTGGACGGTGCCGTCGGCGTCCTTGATCACGTCACGGACGACGAGCGCCTCCTTGCCCGAGAGGCCGATGGCCCGGGCGGTGGCGGAGGCTCCGGCCTGGGCGTCCTGGACGGCGGCGGCACGCTGGGTGCCGGAGAGGGCGACGGCGGTGGCGCCGGCCACCCGCTGGGCGTCGGCGCTGGCGGAGCCGGTCTGGACTCCGACGACGACCATGGCGGCCGAGGCGAGCAGGGCGGTGGTGGCGACGGTACGGCGGTGCGAGGACTGCTGGCGGGTCACGCGTGCTCCTTCGCTGAAAAGCGTGGGGGGTGTGGGGGTGGTGGTGCGCGAGTGAGCGTGCCAGCGCAGCGTTCTGTTTGACAGGTCTGCAACAAGGATTTGACCAGCTGTTGTCCGAAGGACAGCTAACTGTGTTCGTTATGCGGCGAGTTCGGGCCCTCCGTGCCCGGCTTCGGGCAGCGAAAAGCCCCCCCCGGAGCGGTGCGCTCCGGGGGCGGGATCTCAGGGGGGGTGCCGGGGCGGGAGGGAGGTCGGGGCGGATGGGCTCCGCCTCAGGCCCCCGGCCTCAGGCCGAACGCTTGCGCGGTGTCGCCTTCTTGGCCCGCGTCTTCGACGGGGGCTTCTTCGCCGTCGACTTGGCGGTCGACTTGGCGGCCGCCTTCTTCGCGGTGCTCTTCGCGGTCGTCTTCCTGGCCGCCGGCTCCTTCGCCGCGCCGCCGGACGCCGTCGCCGACGTGGACTTGCGGGCGGGGGCCGCCGTCTTCTTCGCGGCCGTGCGGGAGGTGGACTTCTTGGCGTCGGTGGACTTCGGCGTACTCGTGGAGGCGGCGGCGCCGGAGCGGGAGGAGCGGCCGGCCCGGGGCTTGAGCGGGGTCACCTCGGCGACCTCCTCCGACCCGGTCTCCTCGGCCCCGCCCTCCGCAGGACCGGCCTGTTCGCCGCGGGCCTCGCGGGCCGCGCGGACGCTGCTCTCCAGGGCGGCCATGAGGTCGATGACCCGGCCGCCGCCCTCCTCCTCGCGGGACGGGGTCGGCACGCCCTCGCCGCCCTCCGCCTTCGCGGCGATCATCTCCTCCACGGCGGTGCGGTAGTCGTCGTGGAGGGTGCTGATGTCGACCTCGCCGAGGGTGGCCATCAGGGCGTCCGCCAGGTCGAGTTCGGCGTCCCGCACGGTGACGGGCGACTCCGGGGCCACGCCTTCCGGGGCCCTGATCTCGTCCGGCCAGAGCAGTCCGTGCATGGCGATCACGTCGTCCACGACCCGGAGCATGCCGAGCCGCTCGCGCCCGCGGAGGGCGTACTTGGCGACGGCCACCTTGTCGCTGCGCTTGAGCGCCTCGCGGAGCAGGGTGTACGGCTTGGCCGCGGGAACGCCGTTGGCGGACAGGTAGTACGCGGCGTCCATCTGGAGCGGATCGATCTCGCCGGCCGGCACGAACGCCACGATCTCGATGGTCTTCGCGGTGGGCAGCGGGAGGGAGGCCAGGTCCTCGTCGGTGATCGGGATCATGGTGCCGTCGGCGTCCTCGTACGCCTTGCCGATCTCCGCCGGGGGGACCTCCTCGCCGTCCAGCTCGCACACCTTCTTGTAGCGGACGCGGCCGCCGTCCTCGGTGTGGACCTGGCGGAAGGAGACGGACCGGCTCTCGGTGGCGTTCACCAGCTTGATCGGGATGCTGACCAGCCCGAAGGAGATGGCGCCGTTCCAGATGGATCGCACGATTCCTGCCTTTCGAGCCGCATTGTCCGGAAACGTGGGATTCTCATCGTATGACGCCCATCACAGAGGTGGAGGGGCGCAGGCTGTCGCTCAGCAACCTGCAGAAGGTGCTCCACCCCGTCACCGGCACCACCAAGGGCGAGGTCCTCCACTACTACGCGACCGTCGGGGCCGCGATCCTGCCGCATCTGCGCGACCGGCCCGCCTCCTTCCTGCGCTATCCGGACGGCCCGGACGGGCAGCTCTTCTTCACGAAGAATCCGCCGCCCGGCACACCCTCCTGGGTGACGACCACCCCCGTCCCCCGCTCCGAGGACCCGGGCGCGCGGCAGGTCGTGGTCCAGGACCTGGCGTCGCTGATGTGGGCGGCGAACCTGGTCGTGGAGTTCCACACCCCCCAGTGGCGGTCCCCCTCCCCCGCCGTCGCGGACCGCCTCGTGTTCGATCTCGACCCGGGGCCGCCCGCGGCCGTCGCCGAGTGCTGCCGGGTCGCGCTCCACCTGCGCGAGCGGCTCGCCGCGGACGGTCTGGAGGCCTTCGCCAAGACCTCCGGCGCCAAGGGGCTCCATCTGCTGGTTCCGGTGACGCCGACGCCCTCCGCGCGCGCCTCCGCGTACGCGCGTCAGCTCGCCGTCGAGGCGGAGGCCGCGCTGCCGGAGCTGGTCGTGCACCGGATGGCACGGGCCCTGCGGCCCGGGAAGGTCTTCGTCGACCACAGCCAGAACGCCGCCGCCAAGACCACCGCCACCCCCTACACCCTGCGGGCCCGCCCCCTGCCCTCCGCCTCCGCCCCCGTCACCTGGGAGGAGGTCGAGGAGGGCGCCGGACCCGGCGCGGACCCCGGCCGGCTCGTCCTCCTGATGGACGACATCGCGCCACGTCTGGAGCGGTACGGGGACCTCCTGGCCCCTCTTTTCGCACCCGAACGGGCGGGAGACGTGCCGTGAACGGGGTGCGGCCGTGAGGCGGGACGGGGCGCGGGGAGGGTCGGGGAACGGGTCCGGGGCCGGGCCCGGGGAGGACTCCGGGGGTGGGCTCGGCGGCGGGTCCGAAGCCGGGAGCCGGGCCGGGGACGGACACCGAACCGAGAGCGGGTCCGAAGCCGGGAGCCGGGCCGGGGACGGACACCGGGTCGGGGCCGGGCCCGCGGCCGGCCCCCTCGGCCCCGCCGCCGACCCCGTCGTCCTCGCGCCGCCCGTGGAGGTCATGAGGCCGCGGGCGGCGGAGGAGGTCCCGGCGCAGGGCGAGCCGCCGCGGGAGCTGCAGTACTCGCTCAAGCTGGACGGGTTCCGGGCGCTGGCGTTCGTGCTGGGCGGGGGGAAGGTCGTGCTCCAGTCGCGGTCCCGCAGGGACCTCGCGCCGGAGTTCCCGGAGATCGCGGCGTACCTGGGGGAACGGCTGCCGGCCGGGGTGGTGCTCGACGGGGAGCTGTGCGCGTACCGGGAGGGGCGGCTGAGCTTCACGGACCTGCTCCGGTCGCACGCGGACCGGGTACGGGCGGGGGTCCCGGTCTCGTACATCGCCTTCGACCTGCTGGCCGTCCCCGGGCGTGACGTGCGGGGCCTGCCGCTCCGGGACCGGTGGGAGCTGCTCGGCGCGGCCCTGGCGGAGGTCGGGCCGCCCCTCCAGCGCGTGCTGGCGACCCAGGACGAGGCGACGGCCCGGGGCTGGTTCCGGGACCTGCGGGACGCGGGCGTGGAGGGGCTCGTGGCCAAGCGGCTGGAGTCGGCATACCGGGGCGGGTCCACCTGGGCGTGGCGGAAGATCCGGCACGCGGACACCGGCGACGGCCTGCTCATCGGCCTGGTGGGGCCGGCGGACCGGCCGCGCGCGCTGCTCGTACGGCTGCCGGACGGCCGCGCCGTGGTCACCTCTCCCCGGCTCACGCCGGCGCAGTCGCGCGAGGTCGGCGCACTCGCCGGCGATCTCGCCGGACCGCTCGCCGAGGACCCGGAGCACGGGCCGGTACGGCCGGTGGACCCGCCGCTCCCGGTCGAGTTGCGGCAGGTCGTGGGCCGGCACGGGAACCCGGCGTTCGTCCGGGTCCGGTCGGACGGTTAGGGGGCCGGGCGGCGGGGCGAGCCGGACGGGAGGGAGGTTGCGCGGACGACTGCCGGGTGCCGGGACCGCGGGGGACGAGACGGACGGGCCGAGGCCGTACGGCGAACCGTCGGGGGCCGGGTCCGCGGGGACGAGACGGGCGCCGTCGAAGGCGTACGACGGGCCGCCGGGGCCCCGCGCGGCGCGGACGAAACGGACGGCGCCGCGGCGGGGAGGGCGGCCCCGGGAGCCCCGGACGAGCGGGGCGGGCCGGGCGGCGCGGCGGCGGGAGCGGGGCCGCTTCCGCGGGGCCGCGGGCGGGCCGGGAGGGGGCGGCGCGGGCGGGGAAGGACAAGGGGCATACACCGAGAGCAACTGCCTTGCTCCGTACCGTATATGGCGCAAAGAGGCCGCAACCGAGGCCCCGCGCGGGGTGGGTGTCGTCGGTTCGGCGTTGTTGTCCGCCCTGTGGTGCACACTTGCTCCCTGGCACAGCGCTCACGGGGAAGGCGGCCTGGCAATGCTGACGGGGATCGAGGAGGTCGACTGGGCCTCCCTGGGGCACGCGTACGGCCCCGCGGACGATGTGCCGGAGCTGCTCCGCGGACTCGCCTCCGCCGACCCCGCGGAGCGGGAGACCGCGCTGGACGGCATGTACGGGGCCGTCCACCACCAGGGCGACGTCTACGACTCGACGCTCGCCTGCATCCCCTTCCTCCTGGAGCTCGTCGCCGACCCCGCGGTCGAGGACCGGGGCTGCATCGTGGAGCTGCTCACCAGCATCGGCGGGATCGAGCTCGACGACGACGACGAGCTCGACGCGCTGGACGAACTCGCGCCGGACGACGAGGAGTTCATCCCCGCCGCCAACTACGCGATGGCGGCCGCCGCCATCGCGGCCGGGGCGGACGTCTTCCTCGGGCTGGTCTCCGACCCGGACCCCGAGGTGCGGCTGGCCGCGCCGTGCGCGCTGGCCTCGCTGCACCCCGAGCCCGCCCGGGCGCTGACCCTGCTGCGGGAGCGGCTGACGGTCGAGCGGGACACCGAGGTGCGGCTCGCCCTCGTGGCGGCGGTCGGGAGGATCGCCCTGCGGCACGCGTCGCTGCGGGAGGAGACCGTCGACTGGCTCGGCTGGCTGGCCCGCGCCGCGCAGGACCCCGGGCTGCGGCTCGCGGCGCTCGCGCAGCGGGCGCGCTGCGCGCCGGGGGACATCCCGGACGACGTCGTGCCGTGGGTGACGGACCTCCTGGAGGAGATCCGGACGGCGACACACCGGACGGGCGCCGACGCGGAGAGCCACCGGTCGGCCGCGCCGACGCTGATCGGGCAGGTCCGCGAGCTGCTGGAGGAGCACGCCGCCGGGCGGCCCGCGCCGTGGACGGAGGAGCTGCTCCGGACGCTGCACGCCGCGCTCGACGACCGCGTCGACGACCGGATCGCGCTGATCCTCGCGCAGCTGCGGAGCCCGGACTGGGGCCAGCGGTCGGACGCGATCTGGCTGTGCGGCGGTTTGATACGGCTCTGGCGCGGGCGGTACGAGGAGGTCGTCCGGCTCGTCGGCGCGCAGCTGGCCGACCCCGAGCCCCGTCTCCGGGAAGCCGCCACCTCGTTCCTGGAGCGCCTCTTCGAGCTGGGCGGCCCGGCCGCCGACGCGCTGGTGGCGCGGCTGGCGACGGGTCCGGCGGGGTCGCCGGGCGGGCCGCTGCCCCCGGCCGCGCCCGGGCACGGCAGCGGGTACGCCTTCGTCGGCCGGTCCGGGCGGGACGGGGCGCTGCTGGCGCTGGCCCGCGCGGGGGACGTGCGGGCGGTCCCGCTCCTGGCGCGCGCCCTGGAGGAGGGCGAGGTGCGGCGGGAGCTGCTCTACGCGATGGACGGCCTCGGGCCCTCCGCGGCGATGCTCGCCCCGCTGCTGCGGCGCCGGCTCGCGGAGGTCGAGCTCGACGAGCGGCTGTACGACGGCGCGGCGCCGCTGCTGTACGCGCTGGCGGCCGTACGGGGCAGCCAGGCGCTGCCCGAGGTGCTGCGGGTGCTGCGCGGCGCCCCGGCGAACCGGCGCGACTGGGTGCGGGAGGCGGCTCTGCGGACCCTGGCGGCGTTCGGCCCGGCCGCCGCGGAGGCGGTTCCGGAGGTGCGGGAGCTGCTGGACGCCGATTCCGCTTCGGTGGCGACGGCGGCGGCCCGCGCGCTGTGGGCGGCCGAGGGCGACACCGGCGAGGCGCTGGCGGCGCTGGAGCGGTGGCTGCGGCCGGGTGCCTCGGGCGCGGACTGGTGCGCCGCCGCGCTGGTGCTGGGCGAGATCGGCCCGGCGGCCGGTTCGCTGGCGGCCGCGCTCCGGCCGGGCCTGGCCGCGCGCGACCTGTGGGTCCGGGTACGTACGGCGGCGGCCCTGTGGCGGGTGTCCGGGGAGACCGCGGAGACGCTGCCGGTCCTGCTCGCGGCCTGGGAGGAGAACCGGCACGCGCGGCTGGACATCGCCGAGTGCCTGGCGGAGATGGGCCCCGCGGCGTCCGGGGCGCAGCTGGTGATCCTCACCGAGCTGACGCGGCGGCGCCGTCACAACGCCCGCGAGGGTGCCTCGGGCAGCCACGACATCCATCTCGACGAGAAGCTGCTGACCCTGTGCCGCGCGGCGCTGGCCCGGATGGAGCGCGGCTCGCGCTGAGCCCGGCCGGGCGGCTCGCACCACGTCGGGAAGGGGAGCACGGGGCGACCGGGGCGCGGGGCGACCGGACCTGAGCGCGGGCGAGCCGGGGGCGAGGCCGCCTGAGCACGGACGACCGGGGCGCGAGGCGGCCTGAGCACGGACGACCGGGGCGCGAGGCGGCCTGAGCGCGTGGCAGCCTCAGCGCGAGGCCCCTCCCCGCCGACCGTCCCGCCCGGCCGGCCGACCGTCCCCCGCCCCGCCGACCGTCCCCCACCCCACCCACCGTCCCACCCGGCCCGGTGGCCATGCCCCGCGTCCGTCGCGCCTATCATCCGATGGAGAGACAAAAAGGACTTCCGCCCGCATAAGGTCTGCGGGGGGACCCGGCCCATCGAGGAGCACCGTTGAGACCGCGCACCCTGCAGATCGCCGGCGGTCTGCTGTGCGCGCTCGCGCTCGCCGGGTGCGGCGGGGAGGGCGGGCTGAGGAGCGCGGGCCCGACGACGCCGGCCGTGGGGCCGGTGCGGCTGTGGCCGGACCTGGCGCCCGCGACGAACCCGCCCGTGGACTACGGCGAGTCCGACACCCAGCGGGTGCCGGGGATGGAGGTCGCCGACAACGACGTCCGGTCGGTGGACGCGGTGGCGGTGGTGCAGGCCGAGGTGCGGGCCAACCCCGACACGTACTCGGGCGGCGACGGCATGTACGAGGAGACGGCCCGGGCGATCGGGGCGTGCACCACGGCGCCCGCGGCCTGCCCGGTGATGCGGCCGTACTACCGCGACCTGACCGGCAACGGCCGGGACGAGCTGATCGTGGGCATCCGGATGCCGGAGCAGCAGGTCGGGGTGCGGGTCTACCTCGCCGAGAACGGCGGGCTCACCCGGATCATGTCCACCGTCGACCAGGTCATCAGCGTGGAGATGGCCGGACGCGACCTGATCATGCGGGCCGCGTCGGCCGGGATCCCGGGGTACGAGTACCGCACGGCCTGGTCGTGGGACGAGCAGCAGCACAGCATGCTGCCGACCCGGGACGAGATCGTCCGGGTGCGGCCCTCGCGCACCGGGCCGTCGGCGGTGCCGGTGCCGCGGCTGGTCAGTCCGAGCCCGACCGTGCCCGTGCCGGGCGGGAGCGTCCCGCCCTCCTCGGCCGAACCCGGCCCGGTGCCCGCCGACCCCGTTCCCGTGCCCGCCGAGCCCGCCCGGTGAGGCCGCCCCGGCTGCCCGCCTGGACGGCGACGCTGACCTGGAAGGCCGCGGTCTTCATCGCCGTGATGTGCTGCGCGCTCGCGGCGCTGCTCGGCGTCCTCGTCCATGTGTCGGTCACCTCCCGGACGGTGGAGGACTCGCGGGAGAAGGCGCTGGCCAGGCTGGGCGAGGTCGGTCGGCTGTACGAGGCGGGCGAGCCGCTGCCCCGCTTCGCCGGGGTCGACCCGGCCGGGCTCCCGGCGTCGCTGCGGGCGCTGGCCGTCCGCGGGGAGCGGGGCACGATGGTCGCCGACGACCGGGGCAGGCCGACGATGTGGGCGGCGGGTCCGGCGGACGGGCACGCCCTCGCCGTACGGGTCGACTACACGCAGAGCGCCGAGACGATCGACGCGCTCGACCGGGCGATCCTCGGCTCGTCGGTCCTCGCGATCGGCGCGACCCTGCTCGTGGGCGCCTTCGCGGTCACGCGGGTCACGCGGCGGCTGCACCTGACCGCGCAGGTGGCGCGCCGGATCAGCGCGGGCGACCTGGACGCGCGCGTCGACGATCCCCGTACGAAGGACCCGACGCGCCCCCAGGACGAGGTGGCGACGGTCTCCGGGGCGCTCGACACGATGGCGTCGTCGCTCCAGCGCAAGCTGCAGAGCGAGCAGCGGTTCACGGCGGACGTGGCGCACGAGCTGCGGACGCCGCTGACCGGGCTCTCGGCCGCGGCCGAGCTGCTGCCGGACGGGCGGCCGTCGGAGCTCGTGCGGGACCGGGTGCGGGCGATGCGGGGGCTCACCGAGGACCTGCTGGAGATCTCGCGGCTCGACGCGCGCAACGAGACGGTGGACCTGGCGGTGCACGAGCTGGGGCCGCTCGCCGGGCGGGTGGTGCGGGCGTCGGGGACGGAGACGGAGGTGCGGGTCGTCCGGGACGCGACGGTGGAGACGGACCGGCGGCGGCTGGAGCGGGTGCTGGGCAATCTGGTGGCCAACGCGCACCGGCACGGGGTGCCGCCGGTGGTGGTCACGGTCGACGGACCGGTCGTGGCGGTCCGGGACCACGGCCCCGGGTATCCCGGCTACCTCCTGGAGTCGGGGCCGCAGCGGTTCCGCACCGAGAGCGGGGGCAAGGGGCACGGCCTGGGGCTGACGATCGCCGTCGGCCAGGCCGAGGTGATCGGCGCCGAACTGACCTTCGGGCACCCCGCCGAGGGCCCGGGGGCCGAGGCCCGGCTGCGGCTGCCGGAGTACGTACGGCTCGCGGACCCGGACGCCGGGACGGAGGAGTGACGGCGCACCGTCACACAAAAGGGACATAGGGCATACCGCTTGCTACGTTGCCGACCATGACCGCACCGCGCACGGACGCTCCCCCGCCGGGGATCCGCGTCCCGAAGCGCCGCGGCGTGGAACTCTCCCTCCTCGTCTGCGCCGTCCTCATCTCCGTCTCCGGCTACGCCGCGGTGGGGCTCGCCCGCAGCGGCGCCGTGCCGCCGGACGCCGCGCGCTACGGCGCCGGGCTGGGGCTGCTCGCGCTCCTCGCCCATGCCGCGGTCCGGTTCCGCGCCCCGTACGCCGATCCGCTGCTGCTGCCCATCGCGGTGCTGCTCAACGGCCTCGGTCTGGTGCTGATCTACCGCCTCGACCTGGAGACGCCGAACGACCAGGCGGCGGCGACGCAGCTGGTGTGGTCGACCCTCGGGGTGGGCCTGTTCATCGTGGTCGTGGTGCTGCTGCGCGACCACCGGACGCTCCAGGGGTACGCGTACGTGTCGGTGGCCGCCGCGCTCGCGCTGATGATCCTGCCGATCTTCTTCCCTGCGGTGAACGGGGCCAAGATCTGGATCAGGATCGGCGGTCTGTCGTTCCAGCCGGGCGAGTTCGCGAAGATCCTGCTCGCGGTCTTCTTCGCCGCCTACCTCGCCGCCAACCGCAACGCCCTGGCGTTCACCGGCCGACGGATCTGGAAGTTCCAGTTCCCCACCGGGCGGGTGCTCGGGCCGATCGTGGCGATCTGGCTGCTGAGCGTCGGCGTGCTCGTCCTGGAGCGGGACCTGGGGACGTCGCTCCTCTTCTTCGGGCTCTTCGTGATCATGCTGTACGTGGCGACGGGGCGGACCGGCTGGATCGCGGTGGGGCTCGTGCTGGCCTCCGCCGGGGCCTTCCTGGTCGGGTCGCTCGAACCGCACGTGCACGGGCGGGTGCAGGACTGGCTCGACCCGTTCGCCTCGATCCGGGCGGGGGACGGCCCGGGACAGCTCGCGCAGTCCCTCTTCTCCTTCGCGGCCGGCGGGCTGCTCGGCACCGGTCTCGGGCTCGGCCACTCCGTCCTCATCGGCTTCGCGGTGAAGTCCGACTTCATCCTGGCGACCGCGGGCGAGGAGCTGGGACTCGTCGGCCTGACCGCGCTCTTCCTGCTGTACGCGCTGCTCGTCGCCCGCGGCTACCGGGCCGGCCTCTCGCTGCGGGACCCCTTCGGGCGGCTGCTGGCGATCGGGCTCGCCTCGATCGTGGCGCTCCAGGTGTTCGTGATCGCCGGAGGGGTGATGGGGCTGATCCCGCTCACGGGCATGGCGATGCCGTTCCTGGCCCAGGGCGGCTCGTCGGTGGTCACCAACTGGGTGATCGTGGCCCTGCTCATCCGGGTGAGCGACTCGGCGCGCGCGCCGCAGCCGGACGGCGCCGACACCGGGACACTCGCCCCCGTGACCGAGGAGGCCCGGTGATCCGGTACATCAGGCGGGCGGCCGCCCTCTGCCTGCTCCTGCTCGTCGCCCTGCTGGTCAACGCGGCCCGGGTGATGGTCCTGGAGGCCGAGTCCCTCGACGACGACCCGGCGAACCGGCGGATCGCGATCGAGCGGTACGCGGAGCCGCGCGGCGCGATCGTCGTCGACGGGAGGCCGGTGACCGGCTCGCGGGACAGCGGCCAGCAGCTGCGCTGGGAACGCACCTACCGGCAGGGGCCGTTGTACGCACCGGTGACCGGCTTCGCCTCCCAGACCTACGGCACGACGCTCATCGAGAACGCCGAGGACGCGGTCCTCTCCGGCA
The DNA here is from genome assembly GCF_055584185.1 of Streptomyces sp. NPDC104202. NCBI lineage: Bacteria > Bacillati > Actinomycetota > Actinomycetes > Kitasatosporales > Streptomycetaceae > Streptomyces > Streptomyces sp. NPDC104202. Next base: position 39,715 of record NZ_JBVJMN010000066.1, read on the forward strand.
CCGACCCGATGCTGGCCCCGCTGCCGCTGTGGAACGACCTCACCCGCGGCCACCAGCCGGGCGGCGACGTGGTGACGACCATCCGCGCCTCGATGCAGGAGGCAGCCTTCCGGGGGCTCGACGGCAAGCGCGGCGCGGTCGTGGCCGTCGAGCCCTCCAGCGGCCGCCTCCTGGCGCTCGTCAGCTCGCCCTCGTACGACCCGGGGGTCCTGTCGGGGACGGGGCAGGCGGTCAAGGACGCCTGGAGGCGGATGAACGCCTCGCCGAACCAGCCGATGCTGAACCGGGCCCTGCGCCAGACCTACCCGCCCGGCTCCACCTTCAAGATCGTGACGGCGGCCGCGGCGCTGGACGCGGGCGTGGTGCGGGACGTGGACGCGCCGACGGACACCCCCGACCCGTTCGTGCTGCCGGGGACCCGGCAGGTGCTGCCGAACGAGGCGGAGAACTGCGGGAACGCCTCCCTGGCGTACGCGATCCAGTGGTCGTGCAACACCGTGATGGCCGGCCTCGGGGTGGAGGTGGGCCTGACGGGGATGGTCGAGGCGGTGGAGCGGTTCGGCTTCGACGACACCGGGCTGCGGGTGCCGTCCTGGGTGGCGAAGTCCAACTTCGACCGGGAGATGAGCCCGGACCAGCTGGCGCTCTCCTCGATCGGGCAGTTCGACACGACGGCGACGCCGCTGCAGATGGCCATGGTCGCGGCGGCCGTCGCCAACAACGGGGAGATCGCCCGGCCGCACCTCGTCGACCGGACCACGACCTCCCGCGGCGCGACGGTGGAGCGGACCGGCCGCACCAGCTACCGGCAGGCGATGAACCCCTCCACCGCGCTCCAGCTCCAGCGGCTGATGGTGAAGGCGGTGGAGGAGGGGACGGGCACGAACGCCGCCATCCCCGGGGCCCGGGTCGGCGGCAAGACGGGCACGGCCCAGCACGGCTTCGGCAACACGGGCACCCCGTACGCCTGGTTCATCGCCTGGGCGCAGGCGGACGACTCGGCCCGGCCGGCGGTCGCCGTGGCGGTCGTCGTCGAGGACGCGGAGGCGTCCCGCACGGACATCAGCGGCGGCGGCAGCGCGGCCCCGGTCGCGCGGGCCGTGATGGAGGAGGCGCTGCGCCTGGAGGCGGAGGAACGCGGCTGAGCGCGGCCCGCCGGCCCCGTGCCGGGCGCTCCCCCGGTCATCACGCCTGCGCCTCCGCCGCCCCGTCCGCGACGGCCTGCTCCACCTCGGCCACGCGGGCGCGTTCCTCCGCCGCGAAGCGCTCCGCGTCGAGGCGTTCGGCGATCTCCTCGTCCTGGGTCATGAGCAGGTCGAGGTTGGAGTCGCCGAGGTCGAAGACGCCCATGTCGAGGTAGGCCTTCTGGAGGCGCTCGCCCCAGAGGCCGATGTCCTTGACGCAGGGGACGATCCGGCTGAAGAGGAGCTTGCGGAAGAGGTGGAGGAACTCGCTCCGCTCGCTGAGCTCCTCGGCCTCCTTGCGGGCGATGCCGAAGTTCTCCAGGACCTCGACGCCGCGCAGCCGGTCGCGCATGAGGTGGCAGCCCTCGATGACGAACTCCTCGCGCTCGCGGAGTTCGGCGTCGCCGAGCTGGCGGTAGTAGTCGCGCAGGGCCATCCGGCCGAAGGCCACGTGGCGGGCCTCGTCCTGCATCACGTACGCGAGGATCTGCTTGGGCAGCGGCTTGTCGGTGGTGTCGCGGATCATGCCGAACGCGGCGAGGGCGAGCCCTTCGATGAGGACCTGCATGCCGAGGTAGGGCATGTCCCAGCGGGAGTCGCGCAGGGTGTCGTCGAGAAGGCCCTTGAGGTGGTCGTTGACCGGGTAGAGCATCCCGATCTTCTCGTGGAGGAAGCGGCCGTAGATCTCGGCGTGCCGGGCCTCGTCCATGGTCTGGGTGGCGGAGTAGAACTTGGCGTCGAGGTCGGGGACGGACTCGACGATCCGGGCGGCGCAGACCATGGCGCCCTGTTCGCCGTGGAGGAACTGGCTGAACTGCCAGGAGGAGTAGTGGCGGCGCAGGTCGCCCTTGTCCTTCTCGGTCATCTTCGCCCAGTGGCGGGTGCCGTGGAGGTTGAGGACCTCGTCGGGGGTGCCGAGCGGGTCGTAGGGGTCGACCTCCAGGTCCCAGTCGATGCGGGTGGCGCCGTCCCACTGCTTGTCCTTGCCCTTCTGGTAGAGGGCGAGGAGGCGCTGCCGGCCGTCGTCGTACTCCCAGCTGAACCGGGCGGCGCCGGCGGCGGGCACCTGCCAGACGGGTGCGGCGGGGGCGTTCACGTAGAGGTCGTGCGTCGACACTGACGACTCCTTCCGTCCGTTTGCAGCAGGCTCACACGTTGGTAGACGGATGGTCAACAAGTCGCGCAGAAGGGATTGACGGCCTTGCTGACGGGCAGTCTGATAAGAGGCGACCCCCGGTAACGCGACGGCGAGCACAGCGAGGTGCCCCGAACCATGACCCCTTTCACCGAGCCCGACTTCAGCCTCCTGCGGGACGCCCTGGGGCCGCTGCGCGACCGTGAGCAGGTCGCCGAGCGCCTCCTGGAGTCCTCCCGGAAGCACTCCTTCGACCCGGACGCCGAGCTCGACTGGGACTCCCCCTTCGAGGACGGCAAGTGGTTCTGGCCGCCCGAGCTGCTCTCGCTCTACGACACCCCGCTGTGGCACCGGATGTCCGAGGAGCAGCGGATCGCGCTCTCGCGCCACGAGGCGGCCTCGCTCGCCTCCCTCGGCATCTGGTTCGAGATCATCCTGATGCAGCTGCTGGTCCGGCACATCTACGACAAGTCCCTGACCAGCAGTCACGTCCGGTACGCGCTGACCGAGATCGCGGACGAGTGCCGGCACTCGATGATGTTCGCCCGGCTCATCACCCGGGGCGGCACCCCCGCCTATCCGGTGCCGCGGATCTACCACAACCTCGCACGGCTCCTGAAGACCGTCTCCACCACCCCCGGCTCCTTCGCCGCCACCCTGCTCGGCGAGGAGATCCTGGACTGGATGCAGCGCCTGACCTTCCCGGACGAGCGGGTGCAGACCCTCGTCCGGGGCGTGACGCGGATCCACGTCGTCGAGGAGGCCCGCCACGTGCGCTACGCCCGCGAGGAGCTGCGCCGGCAGATGGCGACCGCGCCCCGCTGGGAGCAGGAGTTCACGCGGCTGAGCTGCGGGGAGGCCGCCCGGGTCTTCTCCACCTGCTTCGTCAACCCCGCGGTGTACGACGCCGTCGGCCTGGACCGCCGGAAGGCCGTCGCCCAGGTGCGGGCGAGCGGGCACCGGCGGGAGGTCATGCAGTCGGGCGCGAAGCGGCTGACGGACTTCCTCGACGACATCGGCGTCCTGCGCGGGGCGGGGCGCCGGCTCTGGAAGTCCTCCGGACTCCTCGCCTGAGGGGATGCCTCCGCGACTACGCTGCGGAGCATGACCAGCGCCGCCACTCCCGCGTACCGCAGGCTCACCGTCGAGGAGCGGCGCGGCCAGCTGATCGACGCCGCCCTGGGGCTCTTCGCCCATCGGACGCCCGAGGACGTCTCGCTCGACGACGTCGCCGAGGCGGCCGGCGTCTCGCGCCCCCTCGTCTACCGGTACTTCCCCGGCGGCAAGCAGCAGCTGTACGAGGCCGCCCTCCGGTCGTCGGCCGACGTGCTGAACCACTGCTTCGCCGAGCCGCCGGAGGGGCCGCCCACCGAGCGGCTGGGCCGGGTCCTCGACCGGTACCTGGCCTTCGTCGACGGGCACGACGCCGGCTTCAGCGCCCTGCTGCGCGGCGGCAGCGTCGCCGAGACCTCCCGGACCACCGCGATCGTGGACGAGGTGCGGCGGGCCGCCGCCGAGCAGATCCTGTTCCACCTGGGCGCGGAGCGGCCGGGTCCCCGGCTCGCCCTGCTGGTGCGGACGTGGATCGCGGCCGTGGAGGCGGCCTCGCTCATCTGGCTCGACGAGGAGAAGCAGCCCCCGGCGCGGGAGCTGCGCGACTGGCTCGTCGACCATCTCGTCGGCCTCCTCGCGGTGAGCACGGCGAGCGACGCGGAGACGGCGGAGGTCGTCCGGCGGCTCCTCGCCCAGGAGACCGCCGACGGTCCGGTGGCGCGGCTCGCCCGCCGGCTGATCCCGGTCGTCGGCGAGGCGGCGCACCTGCTGTGAGCCGGTGCGGGAGGCCGCGGGAGAGACTGGAGGGGTGAGAAGCGAGAACACCCCCTTCCGCGGCGGCCCCCTCGACGGCCGGGTCCTGCCGATCCTGGTCGGCCCGACCGGCCACCCGCCGAAGTGGTACGAGGTCCCGGTCCCGGCCCACGACGGACGCCCGCCGACCGTCCACGCCTACCGGCGCGAGCCCGCGGGGTACACGAAGCGGCTCGGACTCCAGCGCGGCTGGGTCTACGCCTACGCCCCCGACGGGCGCGAGCGGCGCGAACTGAAGTGGCCCTGGTCGAAGCCGGGCGGCGGCCCCGCGGCACGGGGCGCTGCGCCGGACGAGTGAGGACGGCGGACGCGCCCCGATCCGTACGGTCATCGGATGAAATGAGGCGTCATCATCCCCCTGGAGGTGGTGACGTGTCACGACAGCTGCTGCGCACGGTCTGCACGGGGGCGCTCGCCGCGGTGACGGCCCTCGCCGGCGCGCTCCCGGCGACGGGCGCCACCCCGCCGGACCCGCCCGCGGACCCCCCGGTCCGGGCCCCGATCGCCTTCGCCGACCCGGCGGCGGAACCGGTGGGGCCGGTCGACCCGGACGCCTCGCCGGAACCGACGGGTACGACGGACCCCACGGACCCCACGGGACCGGTGGACGGGTCGGCGGACGCGGACGAGCCGGCCGGCACCCCCGCCGATCCGGCCGGACCCCGGCCCCCCGTCGACACCCCGGCCGCCCCGGCCGACTCCGGGTCTCCCGCGGCACCGGAGCCTCCCGGACAGGACGCGACCGACGACGCCGCCGCGCTTCCGCCGCCCGGCGGCGACTCCGTGGCCGGGCTGCTGACACGGCTGCGGACGCTGTACCGGCAGGCCGAGGAGGCCACCGAGCGGTACAACGCCGCCGAGGAGTCGCTGAAGGCGCAGACGGCCGACACCGGGAAGGTGACGGCGCAGCTCACGGCCGCCCGGACGGCCCTCGCCCGGGGGCGCGCCGAGGCCGGGCGGATCGCCCGGGAGCAGTACCAGGGCAGGTCGGAGCTCTCCTCGTACATGCGGCTGCTGTTCTCGCCCGACGCCCAGTCGGCCCTGGACCAGGGGCATCTGATGGCCCGCGCGGCCCGGGGACGGGCCACCGCCGTGACGCGGCTGGAGGCGGCGGAGCGGCGGGCCGACGCGCTCGCGAGCTCCTCGCGCAAGGCCCTCGACCGCCGGCAGGCCCTCGCCGCCGCGCAGCTCAAGCGGCGCGACGAGGTGACGGAGACGCTGCGCGAGGTGGAGAAGCTGCTCGCCGGACTCTCGCCCGAGCAGCTGGCCCGCGTCACCGAGCTGGAGAAGGTCCAGACGGCGGGCGCGCAGCGGGAGCTGCTCGACTCCGGGGTACTGGACGACACCCACACCCCCTCGTCGGCCGGCGCGGAGGCCCTGCGGTTCGCGGTGGGCGAGATCGGCAAGCCCTACGAGTGGGGTGCGGAGGGCCCGGACTCCTACGACTGCTCGGGGCTCACCCAGCAGGCGTGGGCGGCCGCGGGGCGGGAGATCCCGCGCACCAGCCAGGAGCAGTGGGCCACCCTGCCCCGCGTCCGGCTGGAGGACCTGCGCCCCGGCGACCTGGTGGTGTACTTCCCGGGCGCCACCCATGTCGCCCTCTACCTCGGCGGGGGCCTGGTGGTGCAGGCGCCGCGGCCGGGCGGCAAGGTCAAGGTCTCGCCCCTCGCCGCGAACCCCCTCCTGGGAGCCGTCCGCCCCGACCCGGCCGGGACGGCCCTGGCCGCGTACACGCCCCCGCCCCTTCCCGCGGGCGCGAAGGACGGCGGGGACGAGGGCTACGACCGGAGCTGAGACCGCCGCTCCCGTCGTCGGGCCCGGACCTCCGGAACCGTCCGGCGGGCGAGGCCGTCCGGCGCGCGGACCGTCCGGCGGCTACGAGAAGAGGGTGACCACGCCGATGATCCAGACGGCCGCGAAGATCCCGCCGCCGACGAGGCAGCCGAGCGTCACGATCACGCCGCCCAGGCTCCATCCGCCGGATTCGGGGGCGACGTGACCGCCCCCGTCGTCGCAGGAGTCCGGGTCGTCCCAGCCGGCCGGCCGGCCGAGCTCCTCGGCACGGGCCTCACGGACCGACGCGAGCCGCCGCGCGGCGCACTCGGTGGCCGCGAGCTCCTCGGGTCCGCGCCACGCGAGCGCCTTCATGCGGCGGGCGGGAGATCCGTACCGCTTCTCGAACGCCTCGGTCTCCTCCGGGCGCCGGTCCTCTTCGAGGTAGGTCCAGCGCCCCGCCTGCGCCGCGTCCCCGTACAGCCGGTACACCTCGCCGAGCCGTCGCCGGAGCGTCAGGTCGTTCGGGAAGGAGGAGACCAGGCCGCGCAGGCGCTGACGTGCCACGGGCACGCGCCCGGCGGCCAGGTCGGCGTCCACGCGGGCCAGGGTGTTCGACAGGGGCATGCCCCCATCCTGGGACAGCGGCACCCCGCCGATCGACCCCTTTTCGAGGCCCCCGCCCGCCCCGCTGCCGGCCCCCGCCGGCGGCTGTCCTCCAGGAGTCGCTAGGACTTCGGGGCCGTCGCCCCGAGGACGGTGCCGAGCCCCGGGGTACCGGCCGGCACCTGGGAGAAGGCGGCGGAGCCGACGGCCGCGCTCGTCGGGGTCGACGGAACGGCCGTGGCGGGAGCCGCGGCGGCCGTGGTGGGCGCCGGCCGGCCGGACGCGGCGTTCAGGACGCCCTGCAGGGCCGAGTAGACGAAGTTCTCCAGGGGGGCCACCGTGCTGGTGACGACCCCGGAGCCGGACTCCGTGGAGGGGACGAGGGGCGTGGGGGGGGGGGGGGGGGGGGGGGGGGGGGGGGGGGGGGGGGGGGGGGGGGGGGGGGGGGGGGGGGGGGGGGGGGGGGGGGGGGGGGGGGGGG
>NZ_JBVJMN010000067.1:0-38936 GCF_055584185.1 Streptomyces sp. NPDC104202
TCCAGGAACGGGACCACGTCGTCCGGGCCCTCCGGGCCGCCGAAGGAGAGCAGCAGCAAGGCGTCGTACGGGGCGGGATCGTGCTGATCGGACATCGACGGTTCCTCGGGAAGAAGGGACGGGCTCGCTGACGTCCTTCTCGCCGGGGAGGGGTTCGGATGCAGCGATGCCGCCTTCGTCCCGGGGCGCGGGGCGGCGCGCCCGCCTCCGCGGACACCGAGGTCCGCGACGCGGACCGCGCCCCGGGGCAGGGGCCGCGGCGTGCCGTGCTTCGTCGCCCTCGCCGAGCGAGTCTCCCGCGCCGCCCGGGGCCTGCCGTGCTGAGATGAAGCAGCACTGTACGCGTCGCAGGAGGAGGTTTCGCGGATGTCCGAGGGCACCATGAGGGCGATGGCATACGAGACGTACGGCGGGACGGAAGTGCTGCGGGAGACCCGGCTGCCGATGCCGAAGGTCGCTCCTGGTGAGGTCCTCGTCAAGGTGGAGTGCGCAGGGGTCAACCCGGTCGACTGGAAGATCATGGCGGGCGGGCTCGACGGGCTGATGGACGTCGTCCACCCGGTGGTCCCCGGATGGGACGTCAGCGGCACCGTCGAGAGGCTCGGCATCGACGTGCCGGAGTTCGCCGTCGGCGACGAGGTGATGGCCTACGCCCGCAAGGACTATGTGCACGGCGGCACCTTCGCCGAGTACGTCAGCGTGCCCGTACGTGCGCTCGCGCGGAAGCCGGCCTCCTTGAACTGGGCGCAGGCCGCCGGACTGCCCCTGGCCGGCCTGACGGCCTATCAGTTGCTCACCCGTCTGGGAACGACCGCCGACGACACCGTGCTCGTCCACGGGGCGGCCGGCGGCGTGGGGTCCTTCGGCGTCCAGCTCGCCCGGGCGCTCGGCGCGCGGGTCATCGGCACCGCTTCCCCGCGCAACCACGACCGCCTGCGCGGGTTCGGCTGCGAGCCCGTCGCGTACGGGGACGGACTGACCGAACGGGTGCGTGCCCTCGCTCCGGACGGGGTCACCGTCGTCGCCGACTTCGTGGGCGGTGTCCTCGACACCACCCTGGCCGTCCTGGCCGAGGGCGGTCGGCACGCCTCCATCGCCGATCACACGGTGCTCGGTGCGGGCGGGCAGTGGATCTGGGTCCGCCCGGTCGGCGAGGACCTCGCCGCTCTGGGTCGCCTCGCGGACGAGGGCCGGCTCACCGTCGACGTCGCCGCGACCTTCCCGCTCGCCGAACTCGGAGCGGCCTTCTCCCTGAGCCAGGAGGGCCACACGTCCGGGAAGATCGTCGTCGAGGTCTGACGGCTGCCGGGTGCGGAACCCGCGCGGACGGCACCCGGCGGGGAATCCGTCCGCCGGGCCTGCCGACGCGAGCAGGGCCGTACCGACCGGCGACGAACCGCCCCGCGCCGACCGGGCCGAGACGGCGTCCCGCCCGGTCGGCGCGGTTTCGCGGCGATCCAGGGGTAGCGTCCGGACATGGAACTTCGCACGACCGTGGAGCGCGCTCAGCGCCTCAAGCAGTTGCACGCCGAGTACAAGCCCCTCGTCCTCCCGACCGTCTGGGACGTCTGGTCCGCCCGGACCGCCGCCGGCGCCGGATTCCCGGCGCTGACCATCGGCAGCCATCCCCTCGCCGATTCCCGCGGGGCCGACGACCACGAAGGGCAGACCTTCGAGGAGGTGCTCGCCGCCGTCCGCGGGATCACCGCCTCGGTCGACGTCCCCGTGTCCGTGGACCTGGAGGCGGGGTACGGACAGCAGCCCGCCGACCTCATCGCCGGGCTCGTCGAGGCCGGCGGCGTCGGTCTCAACCTGGAGGACACCGTCCACTCGGACGGTGGACGCATGCGGAGCACCGAGGAGCACGCCGCCTTCATCGCCGGTCTGCGCGCGGCGGCCGACGACGCCGGAGTCCCGGTCTGGATCAACGGGCGCACCGACCTCTTCCAGAACGCCGACGATCCCGCCGGGGTCCTGGACGAGGCGATCGAGAGGCTGCAGGCCATGGAGCGGGCGGGAGCCGACAGCGTCTACCCGGTCAGCATCCAGGACAGCGACCAGCTCCTGACGGCCGTCGTCGGCGCCGTCGCCCTTCCCGTCAACACGACCGCCCACCCCGTCAAGCACGACCTCGCACGCTTTCGCCGCCTCGGCGTCGGAAGGATCACCTACGGTCCCCTCCTCCAATTCGCCATGGCCGACGCCATGAAGGACATGCTGGCGCCCTGGTCCCCCTGACCGCCGGCCGCACCACCCTCCCGCACACCGGCCGCAAGGTGGTCCGGACGACGGGCCCTCCGCCCTGGCGAGGGACGACGCGTCGGCTCCGGGCCCGGAGCCCTCGGGGCTGCCGGGCCCGGGTGCCGGAATCCGTGACGAGCATCACCCGCTGGTCCCGTGATGATCCGAGCGCGCGATCCGCTTGATCGTTCACAGACTTTCGTACCAGGGGAGGCACCATGCCCGAGGACCGCGGCGCCGACGGAGATCAGGCCGACGCGACCCTCCTCGATCACACCGCGGACGAACGGGACGCCGTGCTCCTGCGGTACCGGCCCCGGACCGGCGACACCCTGGTCGGCCTCCGGGTGCGTGAGCGGATCAAGCGAACCGGGCTGCTGCTGCGAGGAGCGTTCCTCGCTCTGCCCGCCCCCTTGGGCGTCCCTCTGCGGACAGGCGTCAGGCGGTCCCCGCGCGCGCACGGCGGGCCAGCGCGGCCTTCGCGTACAGCAGGTGCGCGACGGCCTCGGCCGCGAGGATCAGCACCACGAGCCATGGTGCGAGGACATCCGCGCCGAGAACCACCAGGAGGGGAAGCGCGATCCCGGGCACCGCCCACACGGCCACCTCGCGCAACGGCCGACCGAACCGCAGGGCGATCAGGGCATGCGCTCCGTGGTAGACGGCCAACCCGCCGGCGAGGGCCCAGACGGCACCCGTCGCCAGGTGGTCGTGGCCGGATTCCTCCACCGCCGTGGCGAGTCCGGCGGCCATGGAGATGACGGCGGCGGTGACGAAGAAGTGCAGGAGGCCGCCCACGTCGCGGGCGAGGAGATAGGCCTCGCGCGTGCCGGCGGTGCCGATGACGCGCTCGGCCGCGGTCGAGGCGAAGTCGAAGTAGGACCACCACAGGGCGGCCAGCATCAGGAACCCCAGCAGGGCCACGATCCCGGCCTGCGCGGTCCAGGTGTGGTCCGTGGCGGTGATCAGGGCCAGCACCGACTCGCCCAGGACGATGATCACGAACAGGCCGACCCGTTCGACCAGGTGGCCGGTGTGGACCCGTCCCGGGATGCCCCGCCCGCGCGCGGTCAAGAGGAGGACCATCTCCGCCAGGAGCAGGACGGCCCAGACCACGAAGCACCAGGGAGCGGGAACCGCCGCCGAGCCGGCCCACAGGAGTCCGGAGAGCAGACAGTAGGACAGCGGCCGCCAGCGGGGCACCGTGCGGGGCGCGGCAAAGCGGGTGGCGGGCCACCACAGGGCGAGCAGGACGATACGGGTGCCCGCGTAGCCGAGGGCGTAGGCGGGGGCCCGGTCTCCGTCGGCCTCCGGCACCGCGGCGGCCATCACCGCCAGGCACAGCATCCCGGTCAGCATGACCAGACGGCGGCGAGCGCTGTCGTCCTGGAAGAGGTTGGCGGAGACGGTGAGGTTGGCCCACATCCACCAGGGAGGGAAGTAGAGCCCGAGGAAGACAGCGAACTCGCGCCACCCGGGGTCGCCGTGCAGGCCGTGGGAGAGCTGGGCGACGACGGCGACGAAGACCAGGTCGAAGAAGAGTTCCAGCCATCCTGCGTGCCGGGGCTCCGCCTCCCGTACCGCGGCGGGCGAGGGTGACGACTCTGGGCCGTGCGGAGTGCTCATCGTGCTCTCCGGGTGGGGACGACAGGGCTCGGGCTGCCCCCATCAGATCACGCATCGCGTCGCTCGCGGCCGAGGCATGCGCACAGAAGGACGGCCGCACCGCCGCATGGGCTTCGTCGCGGCCGCGCTCGTCACCCACACGGCCCAAACCGGGCCCCCGCACGCGCGGCGGTGGCCTGACCGGGACCGGCTCCGGCGCGTCACTCGTCCGGTTCACCGTGGTGGCCGGGCTCCCGGGGTTCGCGTTCCATGGGGGCGACGCAGCCGGGTTCCCGTCGAATGGGCGTGCACAGTGGTGGGTGAAGAGCGTACGGACGGCGGCTCCGCGCCGGACGGACTGGGGGAGGCCGTCCTGGACGCGCTGTTCTCCCAGTCACCCGTGGGTCTTCACGTCTACGACCGGAAGCTCCGTCTGGTACGGGTGAACACGGCCGCACGGCTCATGAGGGACTTCCCGGTCGATCGGATGCTCGGCCGCACGCTTCCGGAGATCCTCCGGTCGTTCGACATCGCCGATCCCGCGGTCGTGGAACGTGCGGCTCACCGGGTACTGGACACCGGCGAACCCGAGCTCGACCTGTACATCCGCCTCCGCGACCGACGCGATCCCCCGAACGAGGCCGTGGCCTCGGCATCCGCCTTCCGCCTCCAGCGGGCCGACGGAACCGTGCTGGGGCTGGCCGCCGCCGTGACCGACGTCAGTGCCCGGCTGCGTGCGGAAGCGGAGGTCCGCCTGCTGAACGAGGCGGCCGCACGGATCGGGACCACACTGGACGTCTTCCGGACGGCGGCCGAATTCTGCGAGGTCGCGTCCCCGGCCCTGGCCGACACCGTGACCGTCGACGTCTATGACGAGGTCCTGCGCGGCAGGGCCCCGGCCGCGGACGCTCCCGACCGGGACCACACCGTGCGACGCGCCGGATTCCGCTCCGTCGCGGGGCCCGATCGACAGGGCGTCCCCGTCGTCGGCGAGGTCGACGTCTACCTGCCCGGAACGCCCCACCGGACGGCCCTGGACACCCTGGCCCCCAGACTGCTCCGACGTCTGGGTGCGCACACCGACTGGCTCGATCCCTCGCGTCGACGCGAGGCCCGCATCCTGAGCGCGGGCACGCACTCGATGATGCTGGTCCCGATCCGGGCACGGGGCGTGCTGCTCGGCCTCGCCTGCTTCTACCGCTGGCACAACCCCACCCCGTTCGACCATCGCGACCTGAGACTCGCACAGCAGCTGACCACGCACGCCGGTCAATGCCTCGACAACGCCCGCCTCTACGGGCGTGAGCGCTCCGCGGCCCGCATCCTGTCCGGCGGATTCGCCCACGCGCAGGCATCCGTCGACACGGGCGTCGAGCTCGCCCGTACGCACCTCCCGGCCGGTACGGGGGGCGGGTGGTTCGACGCCATTCCCCTCTCCGGTTCCCGGGTCGCCCTCGTCGCCGGGGACACCAGCCCGGGAGCAGCCGGCCCGGCGGCGATGAGCGAGGTCCGCGCCGCGATCGCGGTGCTGGCCGACCTCGACCTGCCGCCGGACGAGATCCTCCAGCGCCTCCACGCCCTGGCCAGTCGCCCCAGCACCGTGGCGGGCGCGACGGAGCACGACGCCGGCGAGAGCGCTCCCGTCACCTGTCTCTGTCTCGTCTACGACCCGGTCACCCGACTCTGCACCGCGGCGAGCGCCGGTCACCCGGCGCCGTTCCTTGTACACCCCGGTGGGCACGTCGACCTGCTCGACGTCGCGGCAGGGCCCGCGTTGGGCCAGGGACTCGCTGAATACCGGCTCACCGAACGCGCCTTGCCCGAAGGCACCACGTTGCTGATCTTCAACACCGCCCTGCTGGCCTCTTCCCCCACCGGGACGACACCGCTGCATCTGCTCACCGAGCTGTTCACCGAGCCGCAGCCCTCACTCCAGGCGGCGTGCGACGCCTGTGCCGACGCCCTCGCTCCCGACAGGCCCGCACGCGACGCCTATCTGTTGCTGGCACGCACACGGACCCTGGACGAGTCCCAGACGAAGGCATGGACCTTTCCCCACAGTCCTCGCAGTGCTGCGCAGGCGCGCCGACGGACCACGCACCAGCTATCCGCATGGGGCCTGGCCCGGGACGTCATCGACGACACCGCGCTCGTCGTCAGTGAACTCGTCACCAACGCCGTGCGCTACTCCGAGGGGGCGATCCAGCTGCGCCTCATCCGTGACACCGACAGCACACTCGTCTGCGAGGTCACCGACGACAGCAGTGCCAGCCCCCACCTGCGGCGCGCATTGGAGACGGACGAGAACGGCCGGGGGCTGTTCATCACCGCGCATCTCACCCAACGCTGGGGCGTACGTCCCTCGGGCCGAGGCAAGACCCTCTGGGCCGAACGATTCCTCTCTCCGGACCCGTCCTGACCGGCCGGCCTCGCACTGCCGCCGTGCGGGACCGATCGCGGCCGCGAAAGAAGCCGGAGGCGGACCCCGCCGCTCACAACGGCTCCGACCGGTGTTCCGCGTCGGCGCGGAAGCGGTCGGGAGGACGAGGGAACAGAACGTTTTCCAAGGCATCCAGCCCGAACAGCATGAGCACGAGCAGGCCCGGCACGAGCAGAGCGATCACGACCATGACGTCTCCCGATGGAGCAGCGATCACGGGAAGGAAACGGACTCAGGACCAGACTGCTCTGAACGGGCGAACGCCGCCCGCTCAGAGCGCGACCGTGTGGGCCGGTCGAGTGGCACCTGCCGTATCCGGGGGTTCACCGCCACCGTCAGAGGAGCGATGATCATGGATGCCCGGCACCGTGCTCGCCTTCGTGCCGGCCGACCGGACGGACGCGACGCGCCGTGCGCCGCTGGTGCCGGGCGGTGCGGTGTCGTGACGACGGCCGGAGGGGGCGAGGACCGCTGCCCTGTGCACCGGGTGACAGGATGGGGCGAAACACCAGGGCGACAGGAACTCCAGGAGGCGATGGCGGGTGGCGGAGGAGTGGCTGTCGCAGAGGGCGCATGACGCCGAGTCGGCGGTGCCCGGGGGGTTCGACCTCTCGGAGTGCGTGCGTGAGCCCATTCACCTGCTGGGGGGTGTGCAGTCGCACGGGACGCTCCTCGCGGTGGAGGCGACCGACGGAGTCGTGGACACCGCCGCCGCCAACACCGTCGACGTGCTCGGTCTGCCCGCGGGGGATCTGGTCGGCGCGCACGTCACCGCGGTCCTGGCGGAAGAGGACTGGGCGGACGCGTGCCAGAGCGTCGTCGAGGACGGCGAGACGTCCGCGCTCCAGGTGGAGGCCGGCCCCGAGGGCGCCCGGCGGCGGTTCGACCTGTCCGTGCACCGGTCCGGTTCGCTGGTCGTGCTGGAGTTCGAGCCGCGTGACGAGGGCCAGGAGTTCCGCTTCACGGGCTTCTACCAGGGGATCCGGCGCGCCCTGGCGCGCCTGCGGTCGACGGTCGACGTCACCGAGAGCTGCAGGGCCGCCGTGCGCGAGATCCGGGCCCTGACCGGATACGACCGGGTCGTCGCCTACCGCTTCGACGGCCCCGACGGGCCGGGAGAAGTGCTGGCCGAGGACGTCACCGAGGCATGGGATCCGTGGCTCGGCCTGTGGTTCCCGGCGACCGACATCCCGCCGCAGGCCAGGCGTCTGTACGAGGAGAACTGGATCCGGGTCATCGTGGACGTCGACGACCCCACGGTCGGCCTGGTCCCCGCGGTGCGTACCGGCACAGGCACGCCGCTCGACCTGTCGGGAGCCGTGCTGCGGACCGTCTCCGGCTTCCACCTCGAATATCTGCGCAACATCGGCGTCCGCTCGTCGATGTCCGTCTCCGTGATGCGCGAGGGCAGGCTGTGGGGCCTCATCGCCTGTCACGGCGCCGGTCCCGTCCGCCCCGCTCCCGAGGTGCTGTCCGCCTGCGAGTTGTTCGGAGCGGCCTTCTCGCTCCAGCTCGCCGCCATCGAGGAGCGGGAGCGCGCCGACGCGCTGGCCGGTGCGGCGGGGCGGGCGGCGTCGGTGGCGGAGCTCCTCGACACCGACGTGGAGTTGTCGCTGCCGCTGCACGGCTCCGCCGTGCGGGGACTGGTCGACGCGGACGCGGCCGTCTTCGTGCGCGGCGGTCGTGCGGTCGCCACCGGAGCCCCCGTTCCCGCCGCGCTCGTCGCGGAGTTGCGCAGGCGCGCCGGGGACATGGACACCGGGACCGTGTGGAGCACCGACCGCCTCGCGGAGTGCCTGGCGGACGAGGACATCCACCTGCCCGCGACGGACGGCGCACCGGCGGGCGCGCTGCTGGTGCGGCTCACGTCGCCGGGTGACTTCCTCGCCTGGTTCCGCGCCGAGCGTCCGACGCCCCGGAGGTGGGCGACCGACCCCGAGACCCCGGTGCGGGTCGGACCGCGCGGCGAGCGCCTCACACCGCGCGGTTCGGGCGAGGTGTTCCGCTCCGTGATGAGGGGCCGCTCGCTGCCCTGGAGGCCGCGCGAGCAGGCCGCCGCCGCGGAGCTCGGCCGGATGCTGACCCGGCTGGTCCTCCGCCACGCGGAGGAGCTCGCCGTCCTCAACGAGGAGCTGCGGATGAGCAACGTCGACCTGGACTCCTTCGCCCACGCCGCCGCCCACGACCTGAAGGAGCCCCTCCGCGGCATCTCCAACGCCGCCACCTTCACCATGGAGGACGCCGGAGCGGCGCTCGATCCGACGAGCGTGCGCAGGCTGCTCACCATCCAGAGACTGGCCGGCCGGATGGACGAGCTCCTCAATTCGCTTCTGCACTACGCGCGTCTCGGGCAGGCGGGGCTGCGCCGGGTGCCCGTCGACCTCGACGAGGCGGTCGACGCCGCGCTGGAGGTCGCGGGACCGCGGCTCGCGGAGGAGCGCGTCCGCGTCCTGCGGGATGCCCCGCTCCCGCAGATCGTGGCCGATCCGACCCGGTTGTACGAGATCCTGGTCAACCTGCTGGTCAACGCCGCGAAATACGCGGCCGATCGACCCGACCGTACCGTCCGGATCGGCGTGCAGGAGGTACCGGCCGAGGGAGCCGGGGGAGCGCTCGCGGCGGCCGCGGGGACACGGCCTGGACGTACCGAGCCGGCCGTCGTGGTCCGAGACAACGGCATCGGCATCCCCGCCGAGCTCCAGGCGGACGTGTTCGACCTGTTCCGCCGGCTCCACGGCCCCGCGGAACACGGCGGCGGCACCGGCGTCGGACTGGCCGTCGTCAAGCGCATCGTCGAGCGACACGGCGGCCGGCTGTGGCTGGAGAGCGAACCGGGCAGCGGCACGGCCTTCTACTTCACCCTCGGGCAGCCCCCGGACCCGTCCGACGCGACGGAACCGAACTGACACCCCGCCCGACGAGGGCGGAACCGGGCTGCCCCTCGGCCCCCACGGCGTCCCGCATCAGGAGCCGTACGACGTCGAGGGCCCGCCGCGCCCCCGCGACTCCTGCCAGAAGTCGACGGCGCCCTTGAGGACCGTACGGAAGAGGTCGAAGTTCACCGGCTTGTAGATGTAGCTGTCCGCCCCGGCCGCGTAGCAGGCGTCCTCCTCGGCGGGCGCGGTGGACGACGTGAAGACGACCACCGTCACCTCGGACAGTTCGGGGCGGGTCCGTACGGCGGCCAGCGCGGAGTGACCGCTGACTCCGGGCATGTTCAGGTCCAGAAGGATCATGCCCGGAAGCGCCGACGCCTCGGTGAGATGGTCGACGAGCCGGTCGGCACGGTCGAGGAAGTCCAGGACGAGATCCGGGTGGCTGCGCGCCAGAGCGCGTTCGATCGCCTCGGAGTCCTCCTGCGAGTCCTCGACGACGAGGATGCGCCGGTGGTCGATGCGGGAGCCGGCCGGCCGCCCCGGTTCGGGGTCGTACGCGGCTGCGGGTCCGGTACCGGACCCGTGGACACGGGGATGGGTCACGATCGTTCCTCTGCCGTCGCTGTCAGAAGGGCGGTGTCGTCGTCGCCCGAGTGCCGGTAGGCCGACGCCGCGGCCACCAGGCGTCCGGCCGGGTCGGGCCGGCCGTCGACGCACTCCGCCACGGCGGCGGGAAGCCCCACCTCGAAGAAGGTGCCGTCGACTCCCCGCGCCTCGGTCAGCCCGTCGGTGAACATCACCAGGGAGGCCCCCGGTTCCAGACGGGCGTGGACGGACCGATAGCCGATACCGGGGACGACCCCCAGCAGGACCCCGGCCGCGGGCACCTCCTCCACGGACGCGTCGGGCCTTCGGACGAGCGGCCTCGGATGTCCGGCACCGACGAGCTCGACGTCCCAGCCGCCTCCCCGGGACGGGACCAGCAGGGCGATGAGCGCGGTCACGAACCGCGCGGCGCCCTCGGCGATGAGGACGTCGTTGAGGCGCGTCAGGGCGATGCCGGGCGACGTCCCCTCCTGAAGGAGCGTGCGCAGGGTGTGCCGGGCCAGGCCGGTGACGGCGGCCGCCTCCGCGCCACGCCCGCAGACGTCTCCGATCAGCAGGGCCACGCCGTCGCCGATGGCCACGGCGTCGTAGAAGTCACCGCCCACGTCCAGGGTGGAGTCGGCCACCTGGTAGGCGCTGCTCAGCCGCAGCCCGGGGATCTCCGGCAGGGCGCCGGGCAGGAGGTGGCGCTGGAGCACCTCCACGTCGCTGCGCCGCTTCTCGTACAGCGTGCTGGTGTCGATGGCGAGAGCGGCCCGGCTCGCCAGGTCCCCGAGCAGTCGGGGCGTCGCGACCGGCGCGTCCGCTCGGTGGTGGAGGAACGTGAGGGTCCCCAGGCTGCGCCCACGGGCCCGCAGCGGTGTGACGCTGAGGTTCCGTACGGCGCCGAGGCCGGGCACCGCGGCGAAGGGGCTGTCGCGCAGGTCCGCGGCGCCGACCAGGGTGCTGTCGCGCCGCTCGGAGCTCTCCCTGAGCAGCTTGACCAGCCAGTCGTCGTCCCGGGCCAGGTCACGGAGCCACCCCTGGGCGAAGGCGGCCACGTGCGCCGACGCCACGGGTCTCAGCACGCCCGCTCTGTCGAAGAGATGGACGAGACACCCCTCCGCCACGGCCGGCACGGCGAGCCGGGCGATCCGTCGCAGGGTCTCCTCGACGTCGAGGCTCGTGTCCATCTGGAGCGACGCCTCGGCGAGGAAGGCGTCCTCGACCTGCCGCCGTTCGTGCGCGTGATGGGCGAGGAGCCGCACGTTGCTCGTGGCGAGGACCTCCGCCACCTGCACGAGCTGTCCGCGCAGCGGATCGGACCGCCCCGGCGGCCGGTCGAGCCCCACCCAGAGCGTCGCCCAGTCGTCGTCCGCCAGGGGGAAGGCACACTCCAGGGCGGCGACCGGACTGCCGGCCGGTACGAGCCCGCCCGGCCACAGCGCCGCCGCGGCACCGGGTCCCGTGTGCTCCAGCACCACCGGCGCTCCGCCGTCCACGGCCGCGGCCGTCCCCGGACGCACGACGGGCTCGCTCCATCCGGAGAACGGCGCCCGCCACGTCACCGGCGCGGGCTCCTCCCGCGACGCCAGGCGGATGTACGCCATCCGGTCCCCGCTCCAGCGTGTTCCGACCACGGACACCACGCCCGGGCGTGACAGGAGCATGTCGTAGATGCGGTCGGCGAGTCCGGTGACGTCGTGCATGAGGTCCGCGGCCCGCCACAGGGCGTGCAATCGCTCCGCCCAGCACTCGCCCGCGGAGGCGGTCACCTCCTCCGCACCGGACTCTTCCATGTGCCCCGCCTCCCGACCGTTGCCCCGGCCCGCACTCCGGGCCGACCGCCACCCGGTCCGACACGCTTGATTGAACCGTACGTCACTGCGCACCTTGCCCCTCTCCACAGCCCCTCACACAGGCCGGCCGGCGCACGGGGATCGCGCCGAGCCCCGGCCGGCACGTCCACGCAGATCAGGCCGGAACCGCCCGAGCGCACCGCAAGGCTGCATACGCTGAGCCGATGGCCCTGCCGAAGCTTCGTCACGCCGTACGGGCCGTCGTGCTCGACGAGACGGACCACATCCTGCTGTGCCGGCTGGCTCTCCCGGAGCGGATCGTCTGGACGACACCAGGCGGAGGCGTGGAACCGGGCGAGACCCCGTACGACGCCCTCCGCCGTGAACTGCGGGAGGAGACCGGGCTGGCATGCGACGGGCTGCCTCCTCATGTCTGGCGCCGGACGGTGGTGGCGTCCGACTACGTGCCGGGGTACGACGGAGCCGTTCAGGACTACTTCCTCATCCGCACCACGAGCTTCGAACCCAAGGGGACCCTCACGCGCACCGAGCTGCTCGCGGAGAACATCACGGGATTCCGGTGGTGGGCCCTGCCGGAGCTCGTCGGCTACTCGGGACCGGACCTCTTCGGCCCGCGCGACCTCGCGGGCCCCTTGACCGAACTGATCGAGTACGGCGTCCCTGCACACCCCCTCGACCTGGGCCTGTGAGGACGCAGACGCACGAGAGGGGTGTGCGTGCGGCCTCGTGCGATGCGGGACGGCGCGGTCAGGCGCGCGGGGCGGGCAGGACCCGATTGAGACGGCCCAGGTGTGAGAGGCCGATCATGGGGTACGCGGAGCTCGCACACAGGGGGCGCAAGGAAAGGGCAGTGGGGATGAGGCAGCAGACGGCTGGGGTCGCGGACAGGCGACCGCTGATGGCGGACATCATTTCGGTCTCCGCCCTCTTCGAGGGCAGCGAGAGCATCGCGGCCGCGCGTGAACTGGCACGTACGTTCCTCGCCGAGGTGCACGCCCTGCACGGTCTGCCCGTGTCCGAGAGCGCACGGGGACTGGTGGAACTGGCCGTCAGCGAGCTGGTCACCAACGCCCGCAAGTTCGCCCCCGGGCCCAGCCTGCTGACGCTGGAGATCGTCGACGGCGCGGTCGAGGTGACGGTGTGGGACAGCAATCCCACGCTGCCGGCCGTCCTCGCGCCCGACCCGACCCGCATCGGACAGCACGGGCTGGAGATCGTCATGGCGGTCAGCCGGAGCTTCGCCGTCCACCGCGAACCCGTCGGCAAGCGCATCACCGCGGCGATCACCCTGGCCGACGACTCCAGCGCTGCCGCCGCCGGCCGGCCCTAGGCCCTGTCGACAAAATCCCCTCTGCCCCGCGACGCCTGGCACGCGCTCTCGCCGCACCGGGCGAAAGCGCGAGTACGTCCCGTACGAGCACTTCCACCCGGCACACCGAGAGCACGCACCAGACGCCGCAGGGCCGCCCTTCGGGCAACGAGGGGATGGTGACGACAGGCCCTAGAAGAGCGTCGACGCCTCCGCCGTCACCTTCGCGGACTCGGCCTTCTTGAACCTGCCCATCCTCACCCACCGGACGACCGACCTGCGCCTTGCCTCCCTGCCGCACAGATACGACGGATCCTGGAGATCACCGGGATCGGCACCGTCCTGAAGGTCCGGCCGACGGTGCGGGACGCCGCTGTCCGCGAGAGCTGAGACACCCGTCATCCCCCGCGATGTCACGCTCGGCTTTCCCTGCTCGCCGGCCCGGCTCCGTTTGACGACCGGCCGGGCCGTCAAGGAGGAACCAGGTGACCACACCCGAGACCCGCGCCCGCCTCGACGCCCTGCAACAGCAGCTCGCTTCCTCGACCCCTGACCCGCTTGACGGGCAGACCGCCATCACCCTCGCCTGGGTGTGCCCGGACGACTACTCCCAGGAGCCCCTCTGGCCGACGCCACCCTCAGCCCCCGCGTCGACGCCCGACGAGGGAGCCCGGACACCGACGCGGGGGAGAGCCGGCGCCGGCGGTGACGGGCCAGCTGGACGGTGACGTCGGGGAACCGCGGTCCGGGCACCTGCGCCAGAGGGCCTGCGGCGAGTGCGTCCCCGACGTCGTCACGGGCCAGCAGGCCGAGGCCGAGACCCGCGGATACACAGGACCGGGCGGCCTCAAGGCTGCCGAAGCGCGTGATCCGAGGCCGACAGGCGCGGGCCGAGCTCTTTCGCCCATGCCTGTGCGTGCGCGGTCACGGTGGACTGGGCCAGGTGCGGACGCTCCGCGGCGGCGGTCAGGTTCCCGGTCCGGGCAACAGCGGCGGAGGTGCGCGGCAATCGAGTGTCCCTGCCGTCGAACGTACCGATGCCATCGCCTACTTCGATCGGCAGGATCGGAATGCATCGCTTGTAGGGATGCCTGTGCGCTGCCAGAGTCATGACCATGAGCCCGATGACACGCCCTGAGATCCTGCGGTACGCCGCCTTCACCTCCGACCCCGCCGGTGGCAACCCGGCCGGTGTCGTCATGGACGCGGCCGCGCTGGACGGGGCCGCCATGCTCGCCATCGCGGCCGAAGTCGGTTACTCGGAGACCGCGTTCGTCACGGCCGCCGACGCCACGGCACGGCGGTTCCGCCTGCGCTACTTCAGCCCGCTTGCCGAGGTCGCCTTCTGCGGTCACGCCACGGTCGCCACCGCGGTAGCTCTGGCCGAACGGATCGGCCCCGGCCCGTTCGTCTTCGACACACCCGTGGGTGAGATCGACCTGGACACCTCCGCCGAGCCCGACGGGCATGTGACAGCGACGCTCACCAGCGTCCCCACCCGCTCTCGGCCGGCGAGCCAGGAGGAGGTGAAAGCCTCTCTCACGGCTCTGCGCTGGTCCCAGGAGGACCTCGACCCCGTCCTGCCGCCCCACGTTGCCTTCGGCGGAAACGAGCACCTGATCCTGGCCCTGGCCACCCGTGAGCGGCTCGCTTCCCTCGACTACGATTTCGACGCCCTGGCCGAGATCATGCACAGGCACGGCTGGACCACCCTCCAGCTGGTCTGGCGAGAGACCCGGGACCTGTTCCACGCCCGCGACCCCTTCCCGGTCGGCGGCGTCGTCGAGGACCCGGCCACCGGTGCCGCGGCCGCCGCCCTCGGCGGCTACCTGCGCACTCTCGACGCCCTCCCGCCCAGCGAGATCCTCACCATCCGCCAGGGGGAAGACCTCGGCCGACCCAGCGTGCTCCGGGTGGAAGCCTCCGCAGCCAACCCGCGGGTAAGGGTGAGCGGGCAGGCGGTGGAGATCACGGATGCCGGCGTGAGCCTCGGCCACCCAGAAGTCTGAGCGCACTGAGGACCCTGTCACGCGACCTCCGTCCACTCTGCGCGCGGACCGGGTAGCCGTGAATCCCGCATCCCACCCCGGAGGCTGACCGCCGGCCGGTCGAGGGACGCGATGGCCCACGACTGTCCGCCCCACGCAGGGGCCGATGCAGGCATCGATGAGCGTGTCCTCGGAGTCGAGTCAGCCGAGGGTGATCGCACCAAGGCCAGACGGTAGGTGACGAACCGCCAGCGCCACGGCCTCGCGAGGTGTGTCGCATCGGCCCAGATCATCCCCGACGACCCCCGTACCCACCCCGAAGGTACCGTCGCCGTTGGTGCTCAGGCGTGGTCCGACCACGGCCAGGGCAGGGCGGGTGGCGGTCGAGAAGCGCAGAGCCCAGTGGCTCGTGAAGGGATACAGGGTCCGCAGTGCCGGCTCGGCGTGAGCCGTCTCGACCAGGGCCTTGTATGCCTCCCGCCACTTGTAATCCAGTTCCCCTGCCTCCCTGCGCAGGCACTGCCACTCGGATTCCGTCAGGCGCGCGGGATCATGATCGGGTACCTCGAATCTGCCGGTCGGGTGCACGAAAGGAGCCGCCTGGCAGATGCGGCTCAGGGCCAGCCCGTCGTGCCAAACTTCGGCGGCCCTGGCAACCTCCGCCAGGTCGTCCGTATCGCCCTCGATGAGGGCCAGGCCCTGCCAGGGCTCCGTGCCGCGGATCGACCACTTCCGTTGATGCCGCCAAGCCCTGATCTGCAGCGGTTCACGGTGCGGCAGGGTACTGCCGACGGTTGCGTACAGGTGCGGGTTGTCGTCAGACGACGCGACAGCGATGATGCCGCGACTGCCGTCCATCGCGGTCTGCAAGGCTGCCGCGAGGCCGCCGCAGGCGACGACATCCGAGTAGAGGGAGTGAAGTCCAGGTGGTGTGGGCACGACGTGTGATTGTGCCCGACTCACTGGCTCCGGGAGGGGCGAGGGACGAGGTGATCGGCCGGACGAGTCCGAGGCCGTCCCCTTCGGCCTCCGCCCCGTGGACGTCTTCTTCGTCGGTGCCTTCTTGTCAGCGGTCTCCGTCGCGACCGCCGCTCGCGTCGTCGATCAACCAGGCGCCGGACGCCTCGGCGAGCCGGTCGCGCGTCGTGTCGGTGCTCACCGGCACGCCGTCCGCGACCAGGCCGCGGACGGCGGGGAGGACGCGGCGCAGTTCCTCCGCGCGATCCTTCGGCTGATCAGCGGCAGGCCGGAGTGCTCCTGCTCCGGCCTGCCGTCCTCACGTCACGACATCAGGATGAGGCGAGCCCGTTCCGGAGCACCCGGGCCGCCGCGACGAGGTTGTCCAGGGACGCGCGGGTCTCCGGCCAGCCGCGGGTCTTCAGTCCGCAGTCGGGATTGACCCAGAGCCGGTCGGCGGGAATCGCCTCAAGTCCCTTGCGCAGCAGGGTCGTGGCCTCCTCCGTTGAGGGGATCCGAGGGGAGTGGATGTCCCAGACGCCCGGTCCGGCCTCTCGCGCGTAGCCGTGGGCGGCGAGTTCGAGAGCGACCTGCATGTGCGAGCGGGCCGCTTCCAGGCTGATGACATCGGCGTCGAGGTCGTCGATGGCCTGGACGATGTCGCCGAACTCGGCGTAGCACATGTGGGTGTGGATCTGGGTGTCAGGCCGTACGCCGCTGGTCGTGAGGCGGAACGCCTCGGTCGCCCAGGCCAGGTACGCGGCGTGGTCGGCGGCCCGCAGGGGCAGCGTCTCGCGCAGAGCGGGTTCGTCGACCTGGATGACGGACGTGCCCGCGGCCTCCAGGTCGGCCACCTCGTCGCGCAGCGCGAGGGCGACCTGCCGGGCGGTGTCGGCGAGCGGCTGGTCGTCGCGGACGAACGACCAGGCGAGCATGGTGACGGGCCCGGTGAGCATGCCCTTGACCGGTCGGTCGGTGAGCGACTGGGCGTAGGAGGTCCAGCGGACGGTCATCGGGGCGCGGCGGGAGATGTCGCCGGCCAGGATCGGCGGGCGGACGTAGCGGGTGCCGTACGACTGGACCCAGCCGTGCTCCGTGGCGAGGTAGCCGTCGAGCTGCTCCGCGAAGTACTGCACCATGTCGTTGCGTTCGGGCTCCCCGTGGACGAGGACGTCGATCCCGATCTCCTCCTGGTAGGAGATCACGTCGCGGATCTCCTCCTCGATGCGCTTCTCGTAGCCCGCCGCGTCGATGCGGCCGGCCCGCAGGTCGGCGCGAGCGGTACGCAGCTCCCTGGTCTGGGGGAAGGAGCCGATCGTGGTGGTCGGGAGCGGGGGGAGGGCGAGGTGGGCCCGCTGCGACGCGGCGCGCTCGGGGTACGGCTGGGCACGGCGGCCGTCGGCGTCCGTGACTGCCTGGACACGGGCCCGGACCGCGGGGTCGCGGGTGAGGGGGGAGTTCGAGCGGCAGGTGAGTGCGGCGCGGTTGGCGGCGAGAGCGTCGCTGATCGCGTCGGTGCCCACCGACAGACCCCTGGCCAGGGTGACGATCTCGGTCGTCTTCTGCCGGGCGAAGGCGAGCCAGCCCAGGATCTGCGGATCGATCTCCTTCTCGGCGGCGGAGTCGAGCGGGACGTGCAGAAGCGAGCACGACGCGGAGACGTCGACCCGGTCGGCGAGGCCGAGCAGCGTGCCGAGCGTGGCGAGGGACTTCTCCAGGTTGTCGGCCCAGATGTTGCGGCCGTCGACGACGCCGGCGACCAGGCGCTTACCGGGGAGCCCACCGACGGCGGCGAGCGCGTCGAGGTGGACGGCGGCCGGCCCGGTGAAGTCGAGGGCGAGCCCCTCGACCGGCGCCTTGGCGAGGACGGGCAGGGCCTCGCCGAGCCGGTCGAAGTAGGAGGCGACGAGGATCTTCGGCCGGTCGGTGAGTGCGCCGAGATCGCGGTAGGCGCGTGCGACGGCGTCGAGGTCGGCCGGCGTGCGGTCCTGGGTCAGGGAGGGCTCGTCGAGCTGGACCCACTCCGCGCCGGCGGCGCGGAGGTCGGCGAGGACCTCTGCGTACACGGGAAGCAGCCGGTCGAGCAGGGTCAGCGGATCGAAGCCGGCGGACACACCCGGGGCCGGCTTGGCCAGCAGCAGATAGGTGACCGGTCCGACCAGGACCGGCCGGGCGGTCAGGCCGAGCGCGAGTGCCTCGCGCAGCCCGGTGACCTGCTGGGTGGAGTCGGAACTGAAGACGGTGTCCGGGCCGAGTTCCGGCACGAGGTAGTGGTAGTTGGTGTCGAACCACTTCGTCATCTCCAGCGGAGCGACGTCCTGTGTGCCCCGCGCCATGGCGAAGTACCCGGCGAGCGGGTCCGCGGCGACGGCGGCCCGGTGCCGTTCCGGAATCGCGCCGACCATGACGGTGGTGTCGAGGACGTGATCGTAGAGCGAGAAGTCGCCGGTGGGCACCTCGTGCACACCCGCCCCGGTGAGCTGCTGCCAGTGGGTGCGGCGGAGTCGAACGGCGACGGCGCGCAGAGCGTCGGCGGTGACGCTGCCCTTCCAGTAGCCCTCGATCGCCTTCTTGAGTTCCCGGCCCTGTCCCTGACGGGGGTAGCCGTACACGGTGGCCCGTGCTGCCGCGGCTGCGGACTTCGTGGTCACGGAGATCTCCTTCGCGAGATGAATCCCTGAGATCCCGGCGACGGGACGAGAGCGCGAAGGGGTGACGGACCGGACGGTACGAGCGTGCGCCTCGTGGCACGGTCGTCCGCCTGGTATGCACGCCGACCCGCCCACGAGGTCACCGGGATGTCCGCGCGCGGATCGTCCGCGGGCGGGCAGCGGGCAGGTCTTCGGACTCGCGGGCACGTCCTCCTCGTGGAGGGCTCCTACTGGCCGTCGCTTCCCAGGTCCGGTACGTCGGACCCAGTGCTGTGTGACGGCGGTCGTTCCCGCTCACCGCTGCGGGGCAGTCCCGGATTCCCACCGGGTTCCCTCTTGCGACGCATCCCGCCTGGCGGACGGGGCGAACCAGCTGCACGCACCACAGTACGGTGCCGACTCGCCCCGCGGCGGCGGATATCCATGATGCGGACGACCAGAGCGGACGCGACGATCCGATCCGCCTGCGCCGGCGCGGGTCCCACACGCACCGGAGGCCGGGAAGCGCCACACCGCTTCTCGCCCCCCTTCACGTGGAGCTCCGGGCCCTCACCCGGCGCTCCACGCCGCGCCCAACGTCGTCATCCTGAGCCGCCGGGTCTCCCCTCCCGGTCGTACACGTGGAACCCGCGCCCGCTCTTACGAGCGCCGGGTGCCCCCAGGACCCGTCGAAGCCGTCCTCGGCCTCCCGCTCCTTGTCGAGCCGCACCGTGGCGACGGCGGGCAGCGTTCGCTCCGGGTCCTTGCGCGCGCGATCTGGGCAGCCATCCCGCCGATGGGGTGGGCGCCGCGCCGGTGACCGGTGCGTACCAGGAGTTCGGTATACGCCCGCATGAACGGCACGGTCATAGTGACCTGCGCGCGGTCGAGCAGCAGGAAGTCGGTGCGGTGACCGAAGGTCTTGATCACGCTGAACAGGTGGTCCCAGCGGCCGGCGTCGAGGGGAGGTACGTCGAGCACCCGACCACAGAGCCCCGCGGCACCGAGCGCCAGTCCGAGGCATGTGGTCCCCTGACGGCCATCGCGCTCTTGACCACCATCCGCCGATGAGGTGAGAGGTCGCAGAATTCCTCCAGCGGATCACCGTCACCGCAGGCCCCCGGCCGTGCAGTACCTCGGCCCACGCGAAGCGGCTCGGCACTGCGGGGGAGTGCCGGGACTTCGGTGGTCTCCACGGAGCGAGCGGCCGGAGGCGGTGGTTACCTGGGGGCGGGCGAGCGGAGGCCCGCCCGATGGCGAACGGAGAAGTGCTGCCATGGCCAAGCCGATGATCGTGATCACTGGTGCCAGTTCGGGGATCGGCGCGGCAACCGCGCGGCTGCTGTCCGGACTGGGCCACCCCCTGCTGCTGCTCGCCCGGCGAGTGGAACGGCTGGAGCAGCTCGACCTGCCGGACACGATGTGCCGCCGCGTGGACGTCACGGATCGACAGGCCGTGGGGGAGGCGGTGACCGACGCGGAGGAACGGTTCGGTCCGGTCGACGCGCTGGTGAACAACGCGGGAGCCATGCTGCTGGGCCGCATCGTCGACCAGCCGGTGGACGAGTGGGACCGGATGATCGACCTCAACATCAAGGGCGTGCTCTACTGCACCCGCGCGGTGCTGCCGGGAATGGTGGACCGAGGTGCCGGCACGATCATCAACGTCAGCTCCGTCGCGGGCCGCAAGACCTTCCCGAACCACGCGGCCTACGTCGCCACGAAGTTCGCGGTCCACGCCCTCTCGGAGAATCTGCGTGAGGAGGTCTCCGCCAAGGGTGTGCGAGTCGTCACCATCGCCCCCGGAGCCGTCGAGACCGAGCTGCTGTCCCATACCAGCGACGAGGAGATCAAGCGCGACTACGAGGCGTGGAAGGCTTCGGCCGGTGGCGCGCTCGCCCCTGACGTCGTCGCTGAGGCCATCGCCTACGCGTACCGCCAGCCCCCGAACGTCACCGTTCGCGAGATCGTGCTCGCAGCGACCGGCCAGGAGGCCTGAGCCTCCCGCAGCCGCCGCGCCCACGACCATGAGGGCGCCGGTGAGCCGTGTCGCGGGGGCGTACCTTGCCAGGGTTCCGGAGGGGTTCGAGCCCCCTCTGGAAGCGTTGTACGGGGAGGACTCCCACGGCCGTGGAGTCGATCGCCACCAGCCGGCCCACCTCCGCCCGGGTCCTGGGCGCGGCCGTCAGGCGGTCGAACGCGCCCTCGGCGGCCCAGCGGACGAACCGTCCGTGGACGGTCTGCCTCGGCCCGAACCGTTCGGGCAGGTCCGGCGCCTGGCGCTGCTCCTCAGGCGGCGTCCGTCACCCCACAAGCCTGATCACCCAGCAGGCAGGGGTACCACCCGGAAGGGTGGCCTCCACCCTGTGCGTACGATGCCGGCTGTCAGCTTCACATGCATCGATGGAAGGGCCCCGCGCCGCCATGTCAGGCCCCCAGAGCCACGACTCCACTCCTCCCCCTTCGTCCGTATCCGGCCCCTGGTGGCAGACGGGCGCGGCGCGGGTGGGAGCCGTCGCCGCCGTTCCCCTGCTGGGGCTGGTGAACGACCGGCTCGGCGGCGTGGCGCTTCTCCTCGCCTTGTTCCTCCTGTGGTGGCGCAACCCCTGGCCCGTCTCGGGCAGGGTCGTCGCGTCCATCGCGACGATGGCTCTCTTCGGCGCGGTGCTGCCCGAGCAGCCGGCCGACACCCCGGCCCGGGCGGCCGCCGCCGACGCGGCGAAGCCGCCCGCACCGCCGCGTCGCTTCCCCACCGCCTCGCCGTCGATGCCCGAGGCCACGATGCCCACGCTGCCCGACTTCACGGGGGATTCCCTCGACCTGGCCTTCCCGAAGTCGCGGAGGAAGGGCTTCACCGTCACCTCTCACGACGCCTCGGACCAGAAACGGAAGGTGACGGGGCGTTCGCTGTGGAAAGTCTGCTTCCAGGAACCCGGCGGCTCCGCCGAGGAACCGGTCGTCGACTTCGGTGTCGTACGCCGCGAGGAGCCGTGTCCCGCGGCCCAGGGCGGGACGGTGCCGTGGAAGAAGATGCCCGACGTCCTGGGGCTGAGCTGGCGCGTCGCAGTCCCGAAGGTGGCGGCCGCGGGCGTGTCCGAGGAGGATGTGCATGCCGAGGCCGCGTATCTCAACGACACGCTCCCGCGCGAGGGGGAGTTCGACGACTGGCGCGTGTGCCGACAGGACCCGGCGAGCGACGCTCCTCTCACCGACGAGGTCTACATCGTGAGCCTCGCGCTCTCCGCGCCCGAGCACGGCTGCCCCGCCCCGGACCGGGGCAGGGACGCCTACCTGCCGGACCGCGACGACGACGGCGACCCTGACTACCTCGACCCCTACCCCCGCGACCGGAACCGGACGAGGCTGTACCCGAACGGAATCCCGGGCGATTCAGGCGGCTCCGGAGGGTCCGGTGGCTCGGGCGACGGATCGCGCATCTGCCGCCATACGCGCTGGTGCTGACGGCCTGCTGACGCGGCGCGCAGCCGGGGCAGTGCCGCGCGCGCTCCGACCTTCGGAGCGCCGCGTCGGACCACCGCCCACCGGTCGGCCGCCGTGCGACCCAGCCCTTCACCGCGACGGCTGCAGCCGCTCCAGCTTTCCGGGAGTTGAGGCGGGACGTACGCGGCGGAGCAGGAGGGCGCCGACAGCGGTCCAGAGCGCAGCGAGGAGCCATCCCGCGACAACGTCGCTCGTCCAGTGGACCCCGAGCCACACACGGCTGATCCCCACGGTCGCGGCCCAGACCGCGGCCGCCGGGATCAGCCATCGCCGGTGTGGTGAAGGGGCGTGAGCAAGGGCGAGGGCCAGCACTCCTGCGGCCATGGCCGTGGTGGTGGCATGGCCTGAAGGGAAGGCGAAGCGTGACGCCGGTGTGAGCCAGGTGTCCGCCGGTGGGCGTGGACGCGCGATGAGGGTCATGAAGGCGAAGCGGACCGTCTGGCCGAGTGCGAGCCAGCCCATGCAGGAGAGCACGGAGAGAAGCCTTCGGGCTCCTGACGGCACGCGTCGGGCGGGGGAGGGGTGCCGGGCCAGGATCAGCCCGGCTGCTGCGGTCACGAGGTAGGGGAAGAATCCGGTCCCGGTCGTGGTGACCGCGGCCAGGGCGCTCACCACTACGGACGGCCCGTTCTCGGCTGCCAGTCGTGCGAAAGCCCGGTCTCCCGGCAGAAGGGCAAGCGGGGAGGTGAGGACGGTGGTGGCCATCGAGGCGAAGGCGAGTGCTGGGAGCAGGACCCACCACCACAGGGACGGGCGGAGCGGCCCTGACCGTTGTGCCTGAGCCTCTGGAGCGGCGGCCGGGGAGGCGGTCATGAACCGACCAGGGCGCGCAGGCGGCTCGTGCTCAGCCGTCGTGCGAGTCGCTCCAGGTGCCCGAGCAGGAGCCAGGCCGGCAGGGCCGCGAGCGCGGCCCCGAGGAGGAGACCGGCCGCAGCGTCGTGGGGGTAGTGGGCGCCGACCCAGACCCGGGACGCTGCCATGGCGAGTGCGGCGGGGACGGCGATCGCGCCGAGGCGCCGGGAGACGAAGCACAGCGCTGTGGCAGCGGCGCCTGCCAGTGCCGCGTGGTTGCTGGGAAACGACCAGTCGCCGGGGGAGGGGCAGACTTCGAGGGTGATCACGTGCATGACCTGGCAGGGGCGGTTCTCCTGAAGGAGCCCTTTCAGGGCCGTACTCGCCGCGAACGCCAGCAGGGTCAGGACCGGCATGGACAGGGCGAGGAGAGCCTCTCGGGAGTCGCGGCGCCGGGCCTGCCACCAGCCCGCTGCCATCAGGACGGCGAACACGGCCAGCCCGTACGTGGAGTAGGCGGTGATCAGTCCGTCGAGCCAGCCGGGAGCCTTCTGCGCGGCCGTCACCGCATCGAGGTAGGCGCCGGTGTCGGCGAACATGTCCTGGCCTGCCGGAGTGTTCAGGGTGTGTGTCAAGGTGACGAGGCCGGTGTTCACGCGTGGTTCTCCGTCTTGCCGGACCGGCGGGAGCGCAGGAGTTCCAGCCCGATGGGCGCCAGAGAGACCAGCACGATCCCGGCGACGATCGGCAGCAGGTAGCGGTCCACGCCGGGGATCGAGGCGCCGAGGCCGTAACCGGCGAGGACGAGCCCGACGCTCCACAGCAGGCCGCCGAGGATCTGCCACACGGCGAAGGTACGGGCGGGCACGCCGAGGGTGCCCGCGAGAGGATTGAGCACGGTGCGGACGATCGGCAGGAACCGGGCCAGCACGATCGCTTTGGCATGGCCGTACCGCTGGAGGAGATCTGCGGCCCGTTCGGCTCCGTGCCGGATCTTCTTGGACCGCGTGCGAGCGAGGAACGCGGGTCCTGCCGTGCGGCCGAGTGCATAGCCGGTCTGCGCGCCTGCCAGTGCACCGGTGGCGGCGGCGACGAGAACCCAGGGCAGGGGCAGGTGTCCGGCCTGGGTGCTGGGACTCGCGGCCAGCAGGCCGGCGGTGAAGAGCAGCGAGTCGCCCGGCAGGAAGAACCCGACGAGCAGTCCTGTCTCGGCGAAGAGCACGACGGCGATGCCGAGCGTGCCGAAGGCGGAGAGCAGTGACTGGGCATCGAGCACGTTCAGTGCGAGGTCTGCTGCAGGCGTGCCTGCGGCGACGGAGGTCATGGGCGGAAGCCCCTTCCTGTGGACGGGCCGGGGCCGTCTGGATCCTCTGGGGGCAGATCGGCAGCGACCGCCTATTCTGTCTACAAGACAGTAGTCGGACTACAGCACTGTAGACGCAAAGTTGGGCGGAGGGGCTCCATGACGGACGGCGAGAGTGAGCGCAGGCCCGCCGGAGAGCTGGAGGCCGGCGTGCTCGCGGCCCTTTGGGCCGCAGGGGAGCCGCAGACCGCTGCCCAGGTGAGAGCTGCTCTGGCGCACGATCTGGCGCGCACCACCGTGGCGACGCTGCTGGCGCGCCTTCACGACAAGCAGGTGATCGGCCGTGCCCCCGGCAGCCGTGGGTTCGTCTACTTCGCCAGGGAGGACGCGCACGGGCTGACCGCTCGGCGCATGCACAGCGTGCTCGATCAGGGGGAAGACCGCAGCCTGGTACTGGCACGCTTCGTCGACGGACTCAGCCCCGGCGACGAAGCGGAACTGCGGCGACTTCTACAGGGCGACGACCTGTGATCGCCCTGCTCATCCTCCCTCTGGTGCTGCCCTGGGGGCTGCCACCCCTCGCCCGCGCGACCGTCCGGCACCTCCGCCCCGACATCGCGCTCGCCGCGGTGACCGCCGCCACCGGTGCCATGGCAGCCGCTGCCGTCCTCTGCCTCGGCGCCCTGCTGCTGCCCCTCGTCCTCAGCCTGCCTGCCATCGCCGGCCTGGCCGCGATCCTTCATCCTCTCCAGGCCGGGCCCGCCGGTCCGGTGTTCACCGCAGCGGCCGTAGCCGGAGGGGCCCTCCTGCTGGTGCTCACCGCGCTTGTCCGCGGGGCCGGCGCGGAAGCGCGACGCCTGAGGGCGGCAGCCCGCCGTACCCGCGGGCTGCCGCAGGCCGGCGGTGTCTGCGTCGTCGACGACGACCGGCCCGACGCGTACGCATTGCCTGCCGGCCTCGTCGGCGGGGGCAGGATCGTGGTGACTTCCGGAATGCTCCGCACTCTCGACGCCGACGAGAGGGAGGCCCTCCTCGCACACGAACGGGCCCACCTGGCGGCTCGTCATCACCTTCACCTCGGCGTCGCTCGGCTCGCGGGATGGTGCCATCCGGCCCTCGCCGCCGTCGTCCCGGCCGTCTCCTACGCCGCCGAACGGTCCGCGGACGAAGCCGCCGCCTACGCGTGCGGAGATCGCAGGCTGACCGCGCGAGCGGTCGGCCGGGCGGCTCTGGCGGCCAACGCCGCCGCACGACCGTCGGCATCGCCTGCGCTCGCGCCCGGTGGGACGACCGGACCCGTCCCTGCGCGGGTCAAAGCCCTGCTCGTGCGCAAGCCCACCCGCAAGATCGCCCCTGCCCTGGTGGCCGCCGCCCTGCTCTGCTCCCTCGCGGGTGCGTCCACGGCGGCGGGGGCCCTGTGGCTGCACCGCGGAGTCGAGGTGGCGCAGGGTGAGGACCCCTCCGACTGACCCTCCATGCCCCTGCCGTCACAGCCGGCTTGGGGCGCCTGCGACTGCACCCGGTGTATCGGCATCGGTCTCCTGCACGGCTTCCACGACACCAAGAGCGTCCTCCGCACCACCCTCATCCCCTTGTCTTCGCCGTCAGTTGTGAGAAGGCGGCTTTCACGTGCGGTGCCTACTGGCCGAGCAGTGCGTTCAGCGCATTCCACAGACTCGAACCGCCCGGGTCCACGCCCAGCATGCGGCGCGCGGCGAACTCCACGTACTCGTGCAGCCCGTAGGCCAAGGCGAGAGCGGCGAACCCTGCGATGGCCACGGTCCCCGCCAGGGCCACGACGCCGGTGCGCCGGGCCCCACCACGAGGCATGACCGGCTCGGGCATCAGCAGGGCCTCGACACGCTGCGGCACAGGGCCGCTGATCGCGGACAGCAACGGATAGCCACCTCGGCGACGGTCCGAGGAACCAGCCAGGGCCGCCCGAGCGATGGCCGCCGCCGCCACACGCCGGTCGCCCGTGACGACAGCCGCGTCCTCGTCCGCCCACCGTTCCAGATGGAAGGCCAATGCCTCCCGAAGGCGCCGCAGAGCGGGATGGACCGTCGATGTCAGGTCGACCAGCGCGGACAGCAGATGATGGCGCCCCGCAAGATGCGCTCGTTCATGGGCCAGCAGCACCTCGCACTCGCCCGCTTTCAGCGACCGCAACATACCGGCGGTCACCACGATCCGAGCCTTTCGCCCGCGGCACCCGGGAAGCGCGAAGGCATCGATCTCGCCGCCGGGGATCACCAGCAGATCGCCCTCGCCGGTGCCCTCGTCCGCCGACTGCCAGGCTCGCTCCAGCAGGGATCGGTGCAGAACCCAACGCCGCACCAGCTGCACCAGCTGGACCATCATGATCACTCCGGCCGCCGCAGCGACCGGAACTGCGGCCGGCCACTCCTCCAGCACACGCGACAGCGAGAGCTGCTCCAGCGACGCGAGGAAGGGTACGTGGAACAGGGCGACGAGTGCCGACATCGTCCCCCCGGCGAGCACGACCGCGGCGGCAGCCAGCTCCCAGCACGCCCATCGAGGCGGAAGCACCTCGGCAAGACGGCTTGCGACGGCCACTCCGCCCCACGGAAGGACGAGGGCCAGCGCGACGGAGATCAGTACGTACGTCACTCAGGGCTGTCCTCCGCTTCAGCGAGGAGGCGCCGGAGCGTCTGCTCGTCGTCCGCGGACAGGGAGTTCACGAACCGCTTGAGGACCAGGTCACGCCGAGGCTCACTGTCCAGTGCGCGGCGCATCCGGCCGGCCACGAGCCCGGCGGCGTCCTCCACCGGCTCGTAGGCGAAACCGCGACCGGCCGGAACCCTGCGCAACGTGCCCTTCTCGTACAGCCGGACAAGGATGGTCGCCATCGTCGTACGGGCCAGCCCCTTGCCGAGCGCCGCGTTGACCTCCTGGGCGCTCATCGGTCTCCCCGCCTGCCACAGGACGGCCAGAACATCCGCGACGAGCTCGCCGTGCGGTCGCCTCTCGTCCCCACCCTTGACCGGCATGACTCTCCGTTCTGCGACGCTCCGGAGGGAGACGGCGGACACGATGCCGCCGCGTCTTTGTCTACATGGATGTAGACTAATGGTGCATTACTGCCGAGGCATACCTCATTTTACCCGCGCCGAGGCGCGCAGGGGCGAGGCCGGCGGACCGTCGGCGCCCCGAGCTCAGACGTCGGCTCGCGCCTGGTCGCCGATAGGGGCATCCCGTGGATCGACTGGACCGCACTCAGGTTTCCAACCGCCGGATCCGACTCCATCAGCAGCTCGCGGCACTCCAGCTGATGCCGCGCGCAACCCGGCGACTCAACGACACCATCGATCTCATCCGCCTGCGGCTCGACGTCCTGCCCGAGGGCCTGTACCAGCCGGTCCCCGGCCTCCCGGTGCGGAAAGCGAGGCGGGCCGTCGGAAGCAGATCCCGCTGGGCGTCGATGGAGCCGGTCATCGGACGGACAGGGGCGGAGACCGCGAAGGACATCGGTTCGAACGCAGGGTACTTTCCGATCAAACTCGCCGGTCTGGGGATGCTCGTGGTCGCGCTGGAGGCGGATCCACGGTTCGTGCGGACGACGACGACAGCGGTCCGACGGAATCGGCTGGAGAACGTCGCGGTCATGAACCTGGAGCTACGCCCCGATACCCTCAGTCTTCTTCCGGCGACCGACTGCACCCTCTTCCTGTCTCTCTGGCACCACCTGGTCAGAGGCCTGGGCTTCGACTCGGCCACGCACCTGCTCGGAGAGCTCTGGGCCGGTACCGACAAGGTGCTGTTCTTCGACACCGGCGAAGACGAGATGCCCGAGTCGTTCGGTCTTCCCTTGATGAAGCCCACCCCCGACGCCTGGCTTGCGGCATACCTGGAGCGGAGCTGCGCGGGTTCGCGCATCGAGCACCTGGGCCGGCATCGCGCCTTCGACGCAGACGGCCTCCCGACAGATCGGGCGCTCTTCGCCGTCGTGCGTCAGCACGACAGGGGTGTGGGTCCCTGAGCCCGATCCCTGTGGCCCGCGGCAGCGGGATCCTGCCCTCAAGGACGACCGGCCGCCGGGCTGCTGGCGCAGTGACTTTCCAGGGCGATCGCGTCGCCGCTGGCAGGAGCAGTCTTGCGTGCGGCAGAGCGGGACAGGTTGTCCAGAGCTGCCGGGGGAGACGATCATGTGGCTGTGAGACCCGAAGTGCAGACTTTCGTTGCCGATGGACCGCTTCCCGACGGGGACGCGAGCGAGGAGGAGATCGCTCGGCGTGAACGCCAGCTGGGAACGATCTCCCACCCTGTCACGTCCGAGGAGGCGACTGCCCTGGCCACCTGCTTCGGCCCCGACGACTGCTATGGCCTCGCCTGGACGCTCGTGCACCTGATCGAGACGGCTCCCGGCCAGGTGCCGCATTGGGAAGATCCAGGTCCGGAGGCCGGCGACTGGGCCGAGATTCTCCGGGGACGATGGGGCGGCTGCGACTTGACGGCCTGACGACATGAGGTGACGTGGTCCGCGATGGCCGGCGGGGAGGTGAGTCCTGTACAAGCTCCAGCGGCGACCCCCCTGCCTGACCGGGCCGGCGCCCGGACCTCTTCGCGGCGGCACTGAGGTGACCATGGAGGCCGCACCGGCCTGCGACCGGCGAAAGCCCCGGTCACAGTCCTCCCAGGCCCGGGCCTTCGTAGACCATCACCGGTTCTGGGTCGGGCGGGGAGGGGAGCGGGTTGTCGCGGCGGGGTTCTTGGTGTTGGTGCAACGGGTGGCGTTTCGAGAGGATCGTCGCGCCGTCGACGGCGAGGTGTCGCAGCCGGGCCGGTTCCCCCCGGCGAATCCATTCGGGACGCTGCGCGGCCGCCATGGCCGCCCGTCCGGCATCCGTGATTCCGTAGACGCCGGTGAACGCACCCGCCGCTCGTTCCTTCACCCGGTAGGCCCACCACAGGAGCGGCGGGTAGCCCAAGAACGGCAGGTAGGAGTCCGTGGCCACCGCCAGAACGAGGCCCGCCGCGGCCGTCGCGGGCAGCCACTGGACGACGGTGTCGTGACGGTTGCGTGCCTGCAGTCTGCGCAGGGCGGCCGGCGACCGGCGGAGCACGCCGGCAGGGTGCCCGTCGTCGCCCTGGAGGCCGTCGAGGACGAGACGGTCGCGCAGATCCCTTATCACGGGCTCGTCGTCCCAGGCCGCCAGCGGCCAGCGCACGCATCCCTCCCCATCCGCCGCCCGGGCCGCCAGGCCCAGAGCCGTCCGCTCCACCTCATCCCGGGCACCGCGTCCCTCAGGCCGAAGGGCGACCCGCCGCTTCGACACCCGCCGCGCCGTAAGGCGCCGGTCCGCGTACATGCGCAGCAGGGCGACCTGGACGACACGCTCGCCACCGCCATGCAGATAAGCGAGTTCATACAGATCCAGACGCTCATCCGGTGACCGCGGCGGCCCGACCCCGGCCGACATCGCACGGTGGGCACGCCGCAAGGCCACGGCCGTGGCACGCACGATCATCAGCGAGGCCAGTAACAGCGCGGCCCCGAGCGCATTCCCCCACCACGTCCCCATGTACGTCCCCCCTTCGCGGAACGGTGCGCTTCACCCCTGTCTGCCCGCGCCGGACCGGTAGCAGACATTCTCCGTCCGGCCCCGCCGTGCGGAGCTCGTCTCACGCGGTGGCAGGAGGGCTTCGCCTACACGTCCCGACGTTGACGTCGGGGAGACTCCTGCCGGGACGCTCTGCGCTGTGACCACCTGCGATTCACCCGCCGCCCGAGCGAGAGAGCAGCCTGGTACCGGGCGGTCGTCTCCGACCTCCACCCACCCGGCCCCGACCGTGACGCCAGGGCCCTGCTCCTGGTCCGCTACGACGAGTTCGCCCGGCTCGCTCGGCAGGACCCGTCTCCGACTGTCGGTGCCGCGGCGGTCCTCGTACCGGCAGGCGCCGAACGTGACGCCTGGCTCCCAGGACGGCGGGGAATGGGGACCGAGGCGTTCGCGCCCATGTTCCCGACGATGAGCAAGTGTTCGCTCCGCTCGCCTGGCGCCGGCAGACCGGCCGCGCAGCTTGGTGAGGTTCCGCACCCCGTTGCCAGGGACCGATCCGTGCAGGTCCGCCGGGGAGGCGTCGAAGCCGTCGAGTGAAGCGACAGCGGCTTGGTCCGGCCTGCCGCCAGTCCGGCTGTGGTGACCGATGTGAGCCGGCGGGCGTTAGCCCGGCATGTCCCTCTTTCACCTGTCCCCACTGTCTGCCGTCGAGCCGGAGCCGCGCATGCCGTGGACCGGTGAACGGCAGGTCCTGGCCCAGGCCGCGGCCGCCGGCCGATCAGCAGCGACCTGGATCCGGAGTCTGCCGCTGCCGCCGAGCGAGGACTGGATCGTCGGCCCGCTCGCCGACGCCGTCGAGGACGCGATGGCCACGCTCGACCCA
Organism: Streptomyces sp. NPDC104202; assembly: GCF_055584185.1. Classification (NCBI taxonomy): domain Bacteria; kingdom Bacillati; phylum Actinomycetota; class Actinomycetes; order Kitasatosporales; family Streptomycetaceae; genus Streptomyces; species Streptomyces sp. NPDC104202. Next base: position 30,453 of record NZ_JBVJMN010000067.1, read on the forward strand.
GGGGACGAGGACTGGGTCGGCGGGACCGGCCGTGGGGGACTGTCCGAGACGACGGAGGAGACGCTCAACGGCCTGGTCTTCGCCATGCCGGAGGCATCCGCCTGGCTCGCTCCTGACCAGCAGCTGGCCCTCCTGGGCATCACGCACTACGCGAGCGGAATCCCGAAGCTGCTGGCCAATGACCCAGGAACGGCCATCGAGGGCGGCGGGCTGGCCGCCCTGTGCACGGCGCTCGACAACGCCTGCCGGACGGCGCGAGCCCCGGTGCTGTGAGACGAGAAAGCCCAGAACACCGGGCTCCGAAAGCCGCGTACTGTGCACGGCCACCCCGCGCGAACCAGACCCCGAGAGTGGGAGTCCGCCGGGAGGCGGCTTGGTTCGCCCCCTTCAACAACCGCTGCATCAGGGATCTCGACGCGGCTTCCGGGGACAGACCCTCGCCGAGGCCGCTGACAACGAACGCCCCGCCACCGCCTGCCGATGTGCCCGCGGGCCCCGCAACGACGAGGGCGCCGGCACGGCAGCCGATCGCCCGCAGAAGATCCAGGGCGCCGGCACCCCCCGGCGGGCGGAAGAGGCAGCGTCGCCCTCAGCAACGTCTATTTTCAGCCAGGCAGTTCTAGCAGCTCACCCCGTCATGGACGGCTGTCCGCCCGGTCGCTTCGCCAACCTGCCGTGCCATCTCTCCGACGATCAGGTCAGCGGCCTCCAGCGAAGCAGCGTCCTCGACGTACACGGCCCACGTACCCGCGAGCTCCCATGATGGGGGGGCAGACGGGTTCGGGCTTCCGTGGATATGTCTTGACCTGGGGATTCGTGTGGCCGAGAGTGTGTCTCCTGATCGACTGGGGTGGGAAGCATGACGCAGGACACATACGCCGTCCGCTGCGAGGAGCTCTTCGCGGTGGGTGGGTTCGCCGAGGTACAGAAGCAGGCCGAATCCGGTCTGCGGGAACGGGGACCTGATCCGGTGCTCTACCGGTGGCTTGGTCTCGCACACGCGGCTCGTGACGAGGATGACCACGATGCCGAGGCGGAGAAGGCGTATGAGGCCGGGCTGGCGCAGTGGCCGGATGATCTGGGACTGCTCGTCTCCTACCTGGAGCTGTGTGTGCGGGCCGACGGCTGGACGTATCCGGGGCGCGCTGCTCGGGTGAGCCGGCTCAAGAAGCGGATCGCGGACCTGGCGCCTGCGGGATCGCTGGAGGCGGCTCAGGTGGAGGCTGCCCTGGACTGGGCCGGGCGGGGCTACTGGCAGGACATGCGCGACAGGACCGTGGCCGCGAAGGTCGATCGTGCCGCCCAGACGGCGCATAGCGTCGACGTTGCCGAGGCGCTGGAACGGGGCGGCCAGGCGCCGGCCCATCCGGAGGACCTGCGGGCTGCCGAGGTCGCGGCCGCGCTGGAACTGCTGGCCGGCCCGTGGCAGGCCCCGCTCCGGTTCATGGTCCGTCACCGGGTGGCCGCGTACGCCGCCACCTTCGTTCTGGTGTTCGCCGCCAACAAGGCGCTGGTGCTCAGTGGGACCGTGTCCTTCAGTGTGTGGGGCTGGATCTGGTTCGTGCCCCTGCTGCTGGCCGACTCCAAGCTCAAGCAGGCCCGACGACTGGCCCGGCAGCGGGTGATCGCCGCGATGGAGGCCCGGCACACGGAAGCCACCGCGGCGGGCTAGATTCCCCACGCGTGCGGCCCGCATCCGGTACGAGCGAGGCGCCCGCACCGGCACCTCGCCTTGCAGACACCGGGGCTCGGGCCGCCTTCACCACCGGCGTCTTCCGCCCCCTTCCTGGACTGCTGGTCCCACGTGCGGGGCCGCTTTCCTCATGGAGCGGCCCCGCTGCCCAGGCAAGCCCGTGACTTCGCTTCCGTACCGGCGTCAAGCGCAGGAAGAACTCTTCGTACGTCATCCCACCCGGAAGGACCTATGAATCAAGCAGCACGCCGGATAGCGGCCTTCAGCGCCGCCGCCGGATTCCTCACCGCGGTGAGTCTCGCCGGCTCGACCGTGCCCGTGCCCGCGGCCGCAGCCGCAGCCGCAGACGATGCGGTGCGACTGTCCGCGCACGACCAGGTCGCCGCCCCTGGCACGGCACCTCGCCTCTCGCCTCGGGTGGAGTCCGGCATCCCTGACGGCAAGACGGTGATCGCCTTCTCCACCAAGCCGCTGACCGGTCCGGCCGGAGACGGAGCGGGAGTCCCGAAGGGAATCACCACACAGGCCAACGACTGCACCGAGGTCGCCGGTCTCGTCGCCGTGTACGTGTGCGGCCCTTCCGGCCTGCGCCCCGGTTTCGTCGTACCCAAGGACGCTCCGGACAGCGCTGTCCACTGGGGCTTCGCCTACGTCCCCAGGGGCGGCGACCTGGCCGCCGGCATCGAGACCGCCCGTACCGCCGGTGCCACACCGGCCGACGCCACCCACGGCAGCGCGAAGGTCGTCGTCAAGACCGCCGCGCTCGCCGCCCTGAACACCGTCACTTTCGACCTGCCTGACGTCCCCTCCGGCGGGACGGTCCGCCAGCAGCTCCATGTCCACGCGGTGGACGCCGGGAGGGTGACCCTGGTCTTCAGGGCCGCCGATGGCGAGCTTTGGAGGTGGCCCGGGAAGATCCCCCTCAGCAATGTCACCACCGACGCCGGGGCTTCCTGCTCGTACCGCGCGGATCGGCTCTTCGTCGACGCGATGAACCTGGACTGCCGCGTCGAACCCGGTGAGCACACCATCGGCTACGAGCTGACGGGATCCGTGGACCAGAAGGCCTTGCGACTGCAGGCCCAGTCGCGCTTCGACATCTATGACTTCTCGACCCCGTCCAGTGACGTTGTCCGGTCGAGTGTGCCGTTTGCAGTGCTCGGCACCGCGGTTCTCCCGCGGCACCACCTCCTGGCCCGTGACACCTCCGGCAAGCTGTGGCAGTACTCCGGTACCGGCGGCTCCTCTACTCCTTTCTACAGTCGGGTCCCGGTCGGCGCCGGGTGGCAGACCTACACCACCATCACCTCCCTCTCCCCGTACAGGCAGGGCCCGTACTACCGGGCGGACGTACGGCCGTCCGCCGTCACCCGTGGTCTCGGCGACCTCGTCGCCCAGGACACGTCCGGCACCCTCTGGTACTACGACCGCCAGCTCGTCGATCAGACGCCCTACGCCTCCCGGGTCCGAGTCGGCGCCGGCTGGAACATCTACGACCGGATCGCCGGCGCCGGAGACCTCAACCGGGACGGCATCGTGGACCTCGTCGCACGCGACAAGGTCGGCGTGATGTGGCTCTACCCCGGCACTGGCAGCCTCACCGGTGCACGCTTCACGACACGCACGAAGATCAGCAGCGGCTGGGGCATCTACCACCAGTTCGCCGGCGGCTCCGACATCACCGGCGACGCCCGTCCCGACCTGGTCGCCCGCGACACGGCAGGCGTCCTGTGGGTCTACCGTGGCACTGGCAACGCCTCCGCCCCCTACGCCGGCCGCGCCAGAATCGGAGCCGGCTGGAACGCCTACGACCAACTCGTCCTCGCCGGGGACCTCACCGACGACGGCAAGCCGGACGCGGTGGCCCGCGACAGGTCCGGAGTCCTCTGGCTGTACCGGGGCACCGGCAACGCGGCCTCTCCGCTCGCCTCCCGTACCAGGATCGGCGCCGGCTGGAACGCCTACAACCACATCCTCTGAGGAACCCGCGGCCCCAGGAGAGCACGTCGCTCCTGGGGCCGACCTGAAAGAGTGTTCTGTCCTGGCCTGAGTGCTTGGTAATGCCGCCTCTGACCTGCATGCTGAGTGTCAGCTCGGAGGCCGTTCAATGATGGGGTGAACGACTCTGCGTGGGGACGCCTTTCGGCTGAGGACCGGCGGGAGGTGGACCGTCTCGTTGCTGTTGGTCTCAACGTGCAGGCCATCGCGGTGATGCGTGAGCGCGCAAGCGCGCCGAGGCCGGGGATCCATGACTGCGTGGACCTGTTGGATCAGCGTTTCACCGCTCTGCAGGGCCAGGACGGTAGAGGATCACACTGCTGAACTGGGGTCGCGCCAGGTCAGAATGGAGTCCCTCGTGAGGCGGCCGGCTTATGAGGTCGACCATCGCAAGCTTGATCATCGCTTCGGACCGGTGGGGGTGGGTCCCGTAGTCGAGCGGACATTCGGCTGGGTCATGCATCATCGCCGCCTCGCCCGCGACAACGAAACCCACCCCCACCGCTCCGAAGCCATGATCCGCCTCGCGATGATCGACCTGATGAGCCGCAGGCTCACCCGAAAGTCGACTCCGAACCGGAAAGACTCATAGCCTCCGCGTCACGCTGACCCGCGCGTTCTCTCCCCTCATCGCCTGCGGCCAGCGGTCATCGATGAAATCCGCCGCTTCCCGGCAGGCGCCGCAGGCGTCTTCCCCTTCCGGGAGCCACCAGTGGTCGGACGGTGACATGCCGGTTTCCTGGATGCCGCACAGTGTCCTGTCGAAGATGCCGAACGCGTGGGATACACCAGCGGTGAGGCCATCCGCGACGGCCTTCTCGGTCGCGAAATCTCGAACCACTCGCCGCCCACATGGCACCACAAGCAGGACCAAACTCCTCTTCCCAGACCGTCGGCGCCATCAACCACCGCCGCATCGATCGCCCGCACCTCGGCACGCCCCCCCCAAGCGGCCAGCATCGCCCGAGTCATCAAACGCCCCGGCCAGGACAAAATGCTCTTTAAGGCCGGGACCTGGCTACCCGAAGGAGTGACACCCATTCCCGCACCTCAGACTCCGGAACTTGCAGCGCTCTACCGATCGCCCACACTTCTCTGCACTTCACTCTCATGGGTGAAGGTGGGTATGTGACTCGTCAAAGGGCCTCCGAAATCGATGGGATGGGGTCAGAGATGGCGGCGCAGGCGACCGCAGGGCAGATCCCCGCGCGTCGGTAAGATCGACGCTCTCAATGGGGGTGCGATGCGAACATCAGGGCGGGGCGGCGAGGGGCAGAAGTACGCGCTGACCTCGGACGAGGACGACAGCGACTTCTGGGGCTTCGCTCACGAAGCGGAGGGGTTCTTCACGCCCCTGCCGGATGAGGAAGGAACGCGCCGAGTGCACCTCGCGGGTTGCCTCCCGCAGGGTGGCCTACTGAGGTGCGTTGACCACGTCGGCAGTCGTCGTGCCGTGGCGGGGAACGCCTGGTTCGAGCTCCTCGACGGTGACGGTGCCACCATGGGGTCCTACTTCGTCAACGAGGTCACCGTCATGGACGTCAAGCCCTCCGCCAGTGGTGCCGGCCTCGTCGACCTCACGGTGACGCTCTGGTGCGAGAACGCCCTGCCCGGAGCGGAACGACCGTGGGAGCTGGTCCGCACCGGTCACCTGAACCACACCGGAATGTGGCACGAACTCGCACCCGAGGACCGACACGCGTGGCTGTCGGTGGCCCTGTGGTCCCGGGAGTACCAACGCCAGGGGAAACCCGATGCGCCTGCCGGGCAGGTGTTCACCTTGGATGGGCGACACATCGTCGACGAAGACAGCTTCTACTGCGCGATCGGTGAGGCCATCAACGGACCCGGTGGGTACTTCGGCTGGAACCTGGACGCTCTGGACGACTGTCTGCGAGGCGGCTGGGGCGCGACCACTCCGTTCACCTTGCACTGGGATTTCTCGGCCGAGGCTCGAACGCGGTTGGCGGAACGCGTGCCCGCCGGTGATCGCGAGCTTGCGCTGTTCGACCTGCTCCTGGAGATCTTCGAGGAACGGGGTGTGAGCGTCATCCTTCGGTGACAGCTCGTAGGAGGTGTCGATACCAACCCTTTGGAAGGGAAACCAGCGCGCGTACTTCTTGGTGTCCCATGCCGTGATCGGTTCACCCAGAGCGGCTGAGACTTCCTCGTTGCTCTGACCGAACCGCAGGGGCCCCACGGAATTCATTGGAACCCACGCCCACGCAGGACGCTCCCTGTCCCGGAGGAACCTTTCCGCCCACCAGCCCAACGAACCCACCCCTGATCGAAACTCGCGTACAAGAAGCATTCTCGCAAAGCGCGCTGCGGGCGGCACCAAGCGCCGTCCCGGGACCCCTCCCGAATTCTGAACGGTCCCCGGGACGGCGTGAGGATCGGAAGCGCGTGCAGCGCCTCGTGTCGCCCTCGCCCCGGTGGGTGGTACGGCATCACCACGACCGGCCCAGGCCGTCCTCGTCCTTCATCACGTCGCAGCGCGAGGATGGAAAAGGCTCACTGTCCTCGGCGTGATGGGTGCGCCACTGCCACGCCCCACCCCGAGATCCCAGTAGATGCGAAGGCTGCCGACGACAGGAGCCTGAAACTCCGCCGGCGGCTGCGGTGCACGGAGTGCGGCTTCTTCGAGGGTCGGAGGGTCGACTCTGCTGTCGTGGGCAGCCCTGTCGATCCTTCCTTCAGCGATTGCTGCGGTTGCGGACGAGCTCCAATGGACACGAGCTGCGGGCCTATGACGTGCGTCATTTCGATCTCTTGGAGGCCTACGTGGGGGCCAAGCTTCGTGAGCGCGGAGAGCTTGTGCCTTGGGCCGTGAGGGGTCTGGCCGAACGGCTTCCCACCTGGTTGAAAGTCGCGGAGAACCGGACCGAGGTTCTTCGGACGATCAAGCGCTTGTGTTCCACGCTGCTTGCGGGTCGGTGATCGAACGGGCGGTGGCCGCAGCTTAGGCACGCCCGACAGGCGTCCATTCGACCAGTACGCCCGGGCCAGTCCCACCCGTTCGATGCCGAGTCAGCGCATGCGAAGCGGTCTGGCCACCCTTCGTGACGGCTCCCCAAGATCTGTGCCGGAGCCGGAGCCGGCGAACAAAACCATGGGCTCTATGGGGCATCTTCAAGGGCGTCGTTTACCGCTTACGGTAGCAACCGGTCATTCTTTCAACGTCCGCCCCCGCGTGCCGGGTCGACGTCCTAGACTGCGACCGCTTCAACACCAGGAAATTATCGGGAGGGTGCACGAGATGAGCCGATTACTGATCAGCGCATTCACGGCCGTGGCGCTGGTTGTCTCCGGGGGGAGCATCGCCACCGCCTCCTCCCACACGGCTCCACCGCGGACCACGCACGGTCCCTGCCAGTACACGCAGACCCCGGACGAGCCGGCCGCGCGCCCCATCGGACTGCCGCCCGACCCGCAACGCACCCCCAGCCGCGGCACGGTCGCCATGGCCGTGCCGACCAGTCAGGGCCCGCTCCCCCTTCGCCTGGACCGCGCCAAGGCGCCCTGCACCGTCCAGAGCTTCCTGCACCTGGCCCGACACCGGTTCTACGACCGCACGGTGTGCCACCGCCTGACGGCATATCCGACTCTGAAGGTCCTCCAGTGCGGTGACCCGACCGGCACGGGGGAGGGCGGGCCCGGCTACAAGTACAAAGATGAGCTCCCGGTGGACTTGCCGCCTGCGCCGACCGATCCGACCGGCACGCGCCGTGTGTATGAGCGTGGATTGCTGGCGATGGCCAACGCCGGACCACACACAAACGGCTCGCAGTTCTTCCTCGTCTACGGCGACTCCGTACTGCGGCCCAACTACACGGTGTTCGGCACAGTCGGCCCCGACGGCCTGCCAACCCTAGACAAAATCGCCGCTGGAGGCATCGTACCGACCCCCGAGAACCCGGCGCCCGTCGACGGCACCCCCGCGCTGCGCACCGAACTCCTCCGTGTCCGGCCGTCCTGCCCGCACTGACGCACCACCCCGAGGCGTTCGCCCCGATGAGCTGGCCAGTACCCGGCCGGCCCACGCGGCCGACACCCGCGCCAGTGCGCACGGTGAGCGGGCCGAGCGCACTGACCAGCAAAGTGGTCCCCGCACGGGCGGGGGATGGTCCCCGATCGCCCGGACGGTGACCTCCCCTGCGTCCTGCTTCCCGCACGCGGGGACGGTCCCACCACTCCCGCCCGGGTGGCGACGATGGCCGACCGGGCCCTGGCCGCCACAGACTTGGCGCCCGACGAGACGCTGGTTCGCCTCCACGACCCTACCGGCCGGCTCGGCGACGAGCGGGCCCGGACGGACCGAGGGGGCCGACCGAACGGCTCACCGCAGAATGCCTCTTCGCCGTGTACGACCCGTTGAGCGGACGGTGCGCTCTGGCGTTGGCCGGACACCTCCCTCTCACCCTCGCCCTCCCGGATGCCGTACCGCGGACGATCGACGCTACTCCCGGACCCCCGTAGGGACGCGGGGACCCCGCATATGCCCTGACGGAGATCGACCTGCCGCCGCGCAGCATGTCGGCCCTCCAGAGCGCCGGCCTGCCGGCGAACCTCGCCGAGGTGCTCGGCCGGGACCTGGCCCGGCGAGACGTCTCACGTCAGCAGGTATGCGACACCACGATGGAGAAGCTCCTGCCCGACGCCCCGACGCCCCGACGCCCCGACGCCCCGACGCCCCGACGCCCCGGCGCCCCGGCGCCCCGGCGCCCCGGCGCCCCGGCGCCCCGGCGCCCCGGCGCCCCGGCGCCCCGGCGCCCCGGCGCCCCGGCGCCCCG
>NZ_JBVJMN010000067.1:39035-43967 GCF_055584185.1 Streptomyces sp. NPDC104202
TCGCCCCGGCGCCCCGGCGCCCCGGCGCCCCGGCGCCCCGGCGCCCCGGCGCCCCGGCGCCCCGGCGCCCCGGCGCCCCGGCGCCCCGGCGCCCCGGCGCCCCGGCGCCCCGATGCCCCGACGCCCCGATGCCCCGACGTCCCGACGCCGACGCGCTCCTGCTCCTGGTCCGCACCCGGACCCTGGGCGCCGACAGCGTCGCGAACCGGCCCCTGTCGCACGATCCCCAGAGCGCCGAAACGGCAAGGCGGCTGGTGACCGACAAGCTGACCACCCGGAGCTGGGGGACGCGCTCCTCCGGACGGGGCAACGCGATCCGGGCCGAGCAGCCGCTTTCCCCCGAGGGGTGACACGCGCCGTCGTCGGGCGGCGCGGGTCGGGTATCGCCCGGGCCGCCCGCCCGCCCGTCCTCGAGGATGGTCAGCCGGGTGTCCGATGACCTTCCCCATCCGGCGGCGAGGCCCTGACGGAACCTACCGTGAGGGCCGACTGAAGAACGTGACCGGTCGTTCTCGCCGTACTCCGTCGACGATGACGTCGACGGACTCGTCGTAGAAGGACACCCGGTCTTTGATGATCCCTACGGAGGGCAGGGGGTCGGGGTAACTCCAGGCGATGTCGGGCCGCACGTCGGCGTTGCCGGCCCAGGACCAGTACTCGCTCGCCACACCCTTGTACGGACAGCGGGTACGCCCATCGGTACGGGTGAAGAGGTCGAGGCGGACGTCCTCCCTCGGAAAGTAGAAGCGCACCGGCAGGCCCGTCTCGAAGAGCAGAACCGGCGTGTGCGTGTCCGCGACGATCGTGCCCTCGATCTCGACCTGGACGTGTCGACTGCTGGGCAGGGCGTCCACCCGCTTGTGCGGGTCGCGCGGGTGCACGAAGATCTCTTCGTCCTCCTCGTACCAGTGGTCGAGAACCTCGCGCCCGAACCATTCGAAGCTGATGTGGTCGGCCAGCTCTTCTCCGGGGTAGGTCCAGGCCGCCGCCCCGATGGTCCGGTCGGGTAGCACCAGGTCGTAGAAGACCGTCGCTCCCGCGTGACGCCGCCGGCCGGCGGGCCGCTCCGTCCGCCGCAGCAGGTCCGTCCGGACGTCCCCGGTCGGGAACGCGTAGAGGGGGACCGGGCGACCGGGCTCCCACACGAGAACCGGTCGACGGCTGTCCACGATCGTGAGCTCCCCCGCCGTCGCACGCACCCAGCGCTCCGCCGGCTCCCACAAGACGCTGTCGGACTCCTCCCGGCGGCGTACGACGGGCACGGCTTCCGGGCCGGACTTCGGTGCGGTCATCGGTCTCTCCTCTCGCTCCGGTTCCTGCCTCCGGTTGCCCGTACCGGCGTCGCGGTACGGGTGGCAGCCGGTGTGGTCCACGCTGCTCCGGATCCCCGGCCGATGGCAAACGGCCCGCCGTCGCTCCTGCCGGCACGTCGCAAGCGTCCCTCGGACCGGTGCGTGGCCACAGGCCGGGCGACACGTACCCGCAGCAGCTCGGCGTCCAGCCGGGCACGCCCCTGTGCATCCGTCGGAGACGGTCGGCCGGCCATCGACCGCCTTCCCGGCGCGAGGTCATGAGGTGCGGGTCTCGCGGGCCACCCATCACTCGTGCGGGTACGCGGGGCGGGCCGCACCACGCGGTGGTCGGAACGGGGGTACGCCTCCGGAAACGCTCGTCCGAGCATGGTCCGCCAGACCGCACAGAGCTGCCTCTCCCAGGCATGTCGCACCGTGAGGGTCCGGTAATCCCCACGCAACACGAAACACGGCGGAAACCCTCGTGTACGCATCGCGAAACGCATCCCCGTGAGGCTCTCCCTCGAACCCGTAGGAGGAGACCGTTGATGCCCCTCGCTGCCGCACCCCGGCTCGACACCGGCGACACCGCCTGGCTGCTCGCCGCCACCGCGCTCGTTCTGCTGATGACCCCCGGCCTTGCCCTGTTCTACGGGGGCATGGTCCGCACGAAGAGCGTCCTCAACATGCTGATGATGAGCTTCGTGTCGATCGCCCTCGTCACAGTGGTCTGGCTGGTCGCGGGCTACTCGCTCGCGTTCGACGACGACGCCTTCGCCGGGCTGATCGGCGGCCTCGGTCACCTCGGCCTGGCGGGCATCGGTCCCGACTCCCTCACCGGCACCGTTCCCACCTTCCTCTTCGGCACCTTCCAGCTGACCTTCGCGATCATCACGGCGGCGCTGATCAGCGGCGCGGTCGCGGACCGCACCAGGTTCGCGGGCTGGCTCGTCTTCGTGCCGGTGTGGACGCTTCTCGTATACGCCCCCGTGGCGCACTGGGTCTGGGGTCCAGGTGGCTGGATCACGCACTCGTTGGGCGCCCTCGACTTCGCGGGCGGACTCGTCGTCGAGATCGCGTCAGGCGCGTCCGGCCTCGCGATGTGTCTGGTGCTCGGCCCGCGTATCGGCTTCAAGAAGGACGCGATGCGGCCGCACAACCTGCCGATGGTGCTCCTCGGCGCGGGTCTGCTGTGGTTCGGCTGGCTCGGCTTCAACGGCGGCTCGGCGCTCGGCGCGAACGGTCTGGCCGCCGCGTCGCTCCTCAACACCCTCGTCGCCGGCTGCACCGGCCTGCTCGGCTGGCTCTTCGTCGAACAGCGGCGCGACGGCCACCCGACCACCTTCGGTGCGGCGTCCGGCGCGGTCGCGGGGCTCGTGGCGATCACTCCGGCGTGCGGAGTGGTCGCGATGCCCGGGGCGGCGGCGGTCGGTCTCGCCGCGGGCGTCGTCTGCTCGTACGCGGTCGCCTGGAAGTTCCGCTTCGACTACGACGACTCCCTCGACGTCGTGGGCGTGCACTTCGCCGGTGGTGTCGTCGGTACGCTGCTCATCGGCCTGTTCGCGACGTCGGTGATGACCGGCGGCAAGGAAGGGCTGTTCTACGGTGGTGGGCTCGGCCAGCTCGGCCGGCAGGCCCTCGCCGTGGCGGCCGTGGCGGCGTACACCTTCCTCGTCACCTACGGGATCGGCAAGGTTCTCGACCGGCTGGTGGGGCTGCGGGCCTCCACCGAGGAGGAGCTGACGGGACTCGACCAGACGGTGCACGCGGAGACCGCCTACGATCACGGCGTGCTCGGCCACGGCGGCTCGCCGCTGCACGCCGCGTCCCCCGTCACCTCGCTGGTCAAAAACAGGAAGCCCTCCGCATGAAGCTGATCACCGCGATCGTCAAGCCGTTCCGCCTCGACGAGGTGAAGAACGCACTCCAGGAGCTCGGCATTCACGGGCTCACGGTCACCGAGGCCAGCGGTTACGGGCGTCAGCGCGGGCACACCGAGGTGTACCGGGGCGCCGAGTACCGGGTGGACCTGGTCCCGAAGGCCCGTATCGAGGTCGTCGTCGAGGACGCCGACGCAGAGCCCGCCATCGACGCCATCGTCCGCGCCGCCCACACGGGCAAGATCGGCGACGGCAAGGTGTGGGCGGTACCCGTGGAAACGGTGGTGCGCGTACGCACCGGACAGCGGGGCCCCGACGCGCTCTGACGTACGGGCCACACCGGGGCGGCAGGTCCGCGCCCCCGAGCAGAGCGCGAGCACCAGCAGGGCGCCCATCGACTCGTCGTTCCACGGCACGGGGTTGCCGCCCGGTGTGCGGATTTCCATCTGTACACCGGGCAGCGGCAGTCCGGCCCAGGTGCGCACGGCGTCGGTCACGCGGCTCACGTCCCAGTCGCGCACCTTCTCCTTGGGACGGGCCGGCGACGCTCCGGTGCGTCCTGCGTCCCACCGCCCTGACTCCGCTCACCTGGTCCGCCGACGACGCGGGGATGCTCGACGGGTTGGCAGCGTGAGGGGTTCGAGACGCACGAGGGCGAGGTCGGGGTGCTTTTGGCGGACGGCAGTGAGCCCGGCCCGGCCTACTTCGACCCGCGCAGCGGCTCCTACGTCCACGTGGGTGTGGCTGTGCTCGTCTACGGACAAGGCGCCCTGGTCGCGCTCGGGCGGCTGGTTTTCGAGCGCAGCCCGCTCGGCGTCCGAGCGGCACCGCACTCGCGGGTACCTGATCACCGGTAAGAGTCTCGTCACCCGCAAGATCTCCCTGCGGCCGCTCCCGGGCATGTGAATGACAGGAGCGCCTGATGCCGAACTGAAGGAGAACTGGCGCTCGTAGACCGTCTTCCGCGGCCCGAACCGCTCTGGGTGATCGCGCCAGTGCACCCCGGGCCACCGGGCTTCGACGAGGAGCGGCACAGGGAGCGCAACACCGTCGAGCGGGCCATCAATCAGCTGAAGAACTGCCGGGCCGTCGCGACCCGCTACGACAAGCGCGGCTACGTCTTCCTTGGAACGGTCACTGCGGCGGCCCTGGTCATCTGGTTGCGGTCATGAATCGACGTGCCGGCCTTCCGTACCGGACATGATCGGGTCGGTGTCGAGCGGCCAGCGATGGCCGGCGTCATGCAACTTGCTCAACGCCAAGTGGTCATTGGCCACCATCACCTGAGCCAGCCGGGCTGCTGCGGCGACTACAGCAGACCAGCCAGGGGAGTCCAGGTATGCCTCGTCCCGAGCCGCGGCGCCGACCGAATCCTGTACCTCGCCATAGGCAGCACCGAGACGCGCCGTCAACTCGACTTCCTCCTCGCTGCGAAGGCACTGACCAAGCCAGGGCCGGGGATCGTTCGCATCGCAGAAGTCGTCGAAGAGCACGTGGACGGTGTAGTCGAGGTCCTCGAACTGATCCGGATCGAGCCACACCTCTCGCTGCCATGTCGGGCTGGCCAATGCCACGACCGCAGGTACGACATGGAGGCGGTAGTGAGGCAGAGCAATGCCGTGATCAATCACGAGCCAAGGGTACGCATCCGATGATGCCGGACACCCCCCTAGGGCCTGTCGTCAAAATCCCCTCTGCCCCGCGACGCCTGGCACGCGCTCTCGCCGCACCGGGCGAAAGCGCGAGTACGTCCCGTACGA
>NZ_JBVJMN010000068.1:0-43171 GCF_055584185.1 Streptomyces sp. NPDC104202
CCCCCCCCCCCACCCCCCCCCCCCCCCCCCCCCCCCCCCCCCCCCCCCCCCCCCCCCCCCCCCCCCCCCCCCCCCCCCCCCCCCCCCCCCCCCCCAGGACCGCAGCCAGCAGTCCCACCCGCGCTTCGAGAAGTAGCGACCGCCGACGGCGACAGACAGGACGCGTCATGATCGTACGGATCATGGGGGAGGGCCAGTGGCAGCTGGCCGACGGCCGGCTCGCCGAGCTGAACAAGCTCGACGACGAGCTGCTGGCCGAAGTGCAGTCGGGGGACGAGGAGGGTTTCCGGCGCACGCTCGGGGCCCTGCTCGACGCCGTGCGGCGGCTCGGCGAGCCACTCCCGGACGACGCCCTCGAACCCTCGGAGCTCATCCTCCCGGCTCCGGACGCGAGCCTGGAGGAGGTCCGGGAGTTGCTCTCCGACGACGGCCTCATCCCGGGCTGACCCCTTCGCGCCCCGCCCTCCGCTCCGCCGGCCCCGCCACCCTCCGAGGTGGCGGGGCCGCCGCGTTCCCTGCGCCGGACGATCACCCGCCCGCGCACGCGTGCCTCCGGGCCCCGTACCCCCGCCGCCGCGCGCCCCGTACCGTGGTGCCCCGTGACCCCCACCGGCTCCGCCACCGGGACCCCGTACGTCCGCGTCCGTGACGGGTTCCGCGCGCACCCCCTGGCCTTCGACGCCGTGCTCGCCCTCGGCGTGCTCGTCTCCATGATCGCCGGATCGTTCACCGACCCGCACGGAAGCCCGGACGGACCGACCTTCGGCGACCACTCGCCGGACGGGTGGAGCGTCCTGATCATGGTCTTCGGGGCCGCCTCGCTGGTGCTGCGCCGCCGCAACCCGTTCGCCGTGCTCTGCTTCACCGTCGCGATCAGCATCGTCGAACTGGTCAGCGACAACCGGCCGGCGCCGATCGCCATGAGCGTCGTCGTCGCGCTGTTCACCGTCGCCGCCCGCACCGACCGGCCCACCACCTGGCGGGTCGGCCTCGTGACCATGGCGGTGCTCACCGCCGCCGCGATGGCCTTCGGCCCGACGCACTGGTACGCCCAGGACAACCTGGGCGTCTTCGCCTGGACCGGGATGGCCGCCGCGGCCGGGGACGCCGTCCGCAGCCGCCGGGCCTTCGTCGACGCGATCCGGGAACGGGCCGAGCGCGCCGAACGCACCCGCGAGGAGGAGGCGGGCCGGCGGGTCGCCGAGGAGCGGCTGCGGATCGCCCGCGACCTCCACGACGTGGTCGCCCACCACATCGCCCTGGTGAACGTGCAGGCGGGCGTCGCCGCCCACGTCATGGACAAGCGCCCCGACCAGGCCAAGGAGGCCCTCTCCTACGTCCGCGAGGCCAGCCGCTCCGCCCTCGACGAGCTGCGCGCCACCGTCGGCCTCCTGCGCCAGTCCGGCGACCCCGAGGCGCCCACCGAGCCCGCCCCGGGCCTCGCCGTCCTCGACGGGCTGCTCGACAGCTTCCGCAAGGCGGGCCTCCCGGTCGCCCTCGCCCGCGCCGACGGCGAGAAGCCGCTGCCCGCCACCGTCGACCTCGCCGCGTACCGGATCGTCCAGGAGGCCCTGACCAACGTGCGCAAGCACGCGGGCCCCGACGCCGCGGCCGAGGTGAGCGTCGTCCGGGTCGGCCGGACGGTCGAGATCACCGTCCTCGACAACGGCGCCCCGCCCTCCGGCACCCCCGACGCCTCCGGCGGCCACGGCCTGCTCGGCATGCGCGAGCGGGTCGGCGCGCTCGGCGGGACCCTGACCGCCGCACCCCGGTACGGCGGCGGCTTCCGCGTGCAGGCGATACTGCCGGTGACGTCCCGCACGGGGGAGGACACATGACGATCCGGGTACTGCTCGCCGACGACCAGGCCCTGCTGCGCAGCGCCTTCAAGGTCCTGGTGAACTCCGAGCCGGACATGGAGGTCGTCGGTGAGGCCGCCGACGGGGCGCAGGCGGTCGACCTCGCCCGCTCCGAACGCGCCGACGTCGTCCTGATGGACATCCGCATGCCCGGGACGGACGGGCTCGCCGCCACCCGCATGATCACCGCCGATCCCGCCCTCGCCGACGTGCGGATCGTCATGCTGACCACCTTCGAGGTCGACGAGTACGTCGTGCAGTCGCTGCGCGCGGGCGCCTCGGGCTTCCTCGGCAAGGGCGCGGAGCCCGAGGAGCTCCTCGGCGCGATCCGGATCGCGCACGCCGGCGAGGCCCTCCTCTCGCCGGCCGCCACCAAGGGCCTCATCGCCACCTTCCTCGCCCAGGGCGCGGGCATCGGCGCGGAGACCGGCGGCGAGGGCGGCCGGGCCCGCTCCGAGCGCCTCGCCGCCCTGACCGCCCGGGAGCGCGAGGTCCTCGTCCTCGTCGCGGGCGGCCTGTCGAACGACGAGATCGCCGAGCGGCTCGACGTCAGCCCGCTCACCGTGAAGACCCACGTCAACCGGGCCATGGCGAAGCTGGGCGCCCGCGACCGGGCCCAGCTGGTGGTCACGGCCTACGAATCGGGACTGGTACGTCCGAGGGTGGAGTGAGCGGACGCTCCGGCGTACTCCAGACGCGGTATGCGCGGCATAAGGATGTGGACCCGGGGGCCGAGGACTTCCGGCCGCGGATGGCAGATCGTATAGGCGGGGGGCGCCTCCGGCCGCTCCGGCGGATCCCGGCCGGGATCACGGCGGCTCCCGCCCGACGACGAGTACGCCACAGAAGAGAGACCCCATGTCCTGGCTGTCGAGATTCAGCCTCGCGCAAAGGGCCCTGATCGGGCTGATGTCCATCGTCGCGATCGTGTTCGG
This sequence comes from Streptomyces sp. NPDC104202, assembly GCF_055584185.1. NCBI lineage: Bacteria > Bacillati > Actinomycetota > Actinomycetes > Kitasatosporales > Streptomycetaceae > Streptomyces > Streptomyces sp. NPDC104202. The sequence goes on from NZ_JBVJMN010000068.1 coordinate 2,795, forward strand.
CGCGATAGCGATCCCGCAGCTGAAGCAGCAGCTGTTCCCCTCGATCGAGCTGCCCATGGTCTCGGTCCTCGCCCCCTACCAGGGCGCCTCTCCCGATGTGGTGGAGAAGCAGGTCGTCGAGCCGCTGGAGAGCAACCTCAAGGCCGTCGACGGCCTGAAGTCGGTCACCTCCACCGCCTCCGAGGGCATGGCCGTCGTCATGGCCTCCTTCGACTACGGCGACGAGTCGACCAGGCAGCTCGTGGCCGACGTCCAGCAGGCCGTGAACCGCGCCCGCGCGCAGCTGCCCGACTCCGTCGACCCGCAGGTGATCGCCGGCTCGACGGACGACATCCCCACCGTCGTCCTCGCCGCCTCCTCGGACAAGGACCCGCAGGCCCTCGCCGACCAGCTGCGCAAGACGGTCGTCCCCGCCCTGGAGGACATCGAGGGCGTCGGACAGGTCTCCATCGACGGCGTCCAGGACCTCCAGGTCTCCGTCACGCCGGACGAGCGCAAGCTCGCCGCGGCCGGACTGACCTCGATGAAGCTCGCCGAGGCCCTGCGCACCGGCGGCGCCACGGTGCCCGCCGGCTCCTTCTCCGAGGCCGGCACGTCCCGCACGATCCAGGTCGGCGGCGGCTACACCTCGCTGCGCCAGATCGAGGACCTCCGCATCCCCGCCGCCGTCCCCGGCAAGGGCAAGGCCGTCCGCCTCGGCGACGTCGCCACCGTCCGCCAGGAGGAGTCGCCCCGCGTCTCCCTCACCCGCACCAACGGCAAGCCCAGCCTGGCCGTCATGGCCACCATGGACAAGGACGGCAGCGCCGTCACCATCTCCGACGCCGTCGAGGAGAAGCTGCCCGAGCTGCGCCGCGACCTCGGCGCCGGCGCCGAACTGACCGTCGTCTCCGACCAGGGCCCGGCCGTCGCCAAGGCCGTCTCCGGCCTCACCACCGAGGGCGCGCTCGGCCTGGTCATGGCCGTCCTGGTGATCCTCGTCTTCCTCGCGTCGATCCGCTCGACGCTGGTGACCGCGGTCTCCATCCCGCTCTCGGTCGTCCTGGCCCTGATCGTGCTGTGGACCCGCGACCTCTCGCTCAACATGCTGACGCTCGGCGCGCTCACCATCGCCATCGGCCGGGTCGTCGACGACTCGATCGTGGTCCTGGAGAACATCAAGCGGCACCTGGGCTACGGCGAGGAGCGCCAGAGCGCGATCATCACCGCGGTCCGCGAGGTGGCGGGCGCCGTCACCTCCTCCACCCTCACCACCGTCGCCGTCTTCCTGCCCATCGGTCTGACCGGCGGCATGATCGGCGAGCTGTTCGGTTCCTTCTCGCTGACGGTCACGGCGGCCCTGCTCGCCTCCCTGCTCGTCTCCCTGACCGTCGTCCCGGTGCTGTCGTACTGGTTCCTGCGCGCCCCCAAGGGCACCCCCGACGATCTGGCGGAGGCCCGCAGGCTGGCCGAGGAGAAGGAGGAGAAGAGCCGGCTGCAGCGGATGTACGTGCCGGTCCTGCGCTTCGCCACCCGCCGTCGCCTCACCAGCCTGGCGATCGCGTTCGCCGTCCTGGTCGTCACCTTCGGCATGGCCCCGCTCCTGAAGACGAACTTCTTCGACCAGGGCGAGCAGGAGGTGCTGAGCATCCGCCAGGAGCTGGCGCCCGGCACGAGCCTGAGCGCCTCCGACGAGGCCGCGAAGAAGATCGAGAAGGTGCTCGCGGAGACCGAGGGCGTCAAGGACTACCAGGTCACCGTCGGCTCCTCCGGCTTCATGGCCGCCTTCGGCGGCGGCACCGGCGCCAACCAGGCCTCGTACAAGGTCAGCCTGGAGGACGCCGACTCCTACGAGAAGACCCGCGCCGCCCTGGAGAAGGCGCTCGGCGCCCTCGACGGCATCGGCGACACCACCATCGCCGCGGGCGACGGCTTCGGCAGCCAGGACCTGAGCGTGGTCGTCAAGGCCGCCGACCCGCAGGTCCTCAAGACGGCGTCCGAGCAGGTCCGCGCCGCGATCGCCGGCATGAAGGACGTCACCGACGTCCAGAGCGACCTCTCCCAGTCGGTGCCGCGCATCTCCGTCCGGGCCGACGCGCGGGCGGCCGACGCCGGCTTCGACTCCGGTTCGCTCGGCATGATCGTCGCCCAGGCCGTCCGGGGCACCCCGGCCGCCAAGGCGATCCTCGGCGACAGCGAGCGGGACGTCCTCATCACCTCCGCCAGGCCCGCCACCACGCTGGCCGAGCTGAAGGCGCTGCCGCTGGGCCCGGTCAGGCTCGGCGACATCGCCACCGTCGAGCTGGTCCCCGGACCGGTCTCCATGACCCGGATCGACGGCGCGCGCGCCGCCACGATCACGGCCAAGCCGGTCGGCGACAACACCGGCGCCGTGAGCGCCTCGCTCCAGTCGAAGATCGGTGCGCTGGACCTGCCCGAGGGCGCCACCGCCACCATCGGCGGCGTCTCCGAGGACCAGAGCGAGGCCTTCCTCAACCTGTTCCTGGCGATGCTCGCGGCCGTCGCGATCGTCTTCATGCTGCTGGTGGCGACCTTCCGGTCGCTGGTCCAGCCGCTGATCCTGCTGGTCTCGATCCCGTTCGCGGCGACCGGCGCGATCGGCCTGCTGGTGGCCACCGGCACCGCGATGGGCGTCCCGGCGATGATCGGCATGCTGATGCTCATCGGCATCGTCGTCACCAACGCGATCGTCCTGATCGACCTGATCAACCAGTACCGGGCCCAGGGCCTCGGAGTCGTCGAGGCGGTGGTCGAGGGCGGCCGGCACCGGCTGCGCCCGATCCTCATGACCGCCCTGGCGACCATCTTCGCCCTGCTGCCGATGGCCCTCGGCATCACCGGCGAGGGCGGCTTCATCGCCCAGCCGCTGGCCGTGGTGGTGATCGGCGGTCTGATCACCTCGACGCTGCTGACCCTGCTCCTCGTCCCGACGCTCTACGCGATGGTGGAGCTCCGCAAGGAGCGCCGCGCGCGGCGCAAGGCGGCGAAGAAGGCCGGGACGGAGATCCCGGAGCAGCCGACCGAGGCGAACACCGACACGGACACCTCGCTGCTGGACGCCCTGGACGTCTGACGGCGCCGTGTACGCCGAAGGGCGCCCCGCGACCGTGCGGGGCGCCCTTCGGGCGTCATGCGGGGGAGAACCGTTACGGCAGCGCCAGCATCCGCTCCAGCGCCAGCTTGGCGAAGGTCTCCGTCTCCTCGTCGACCCGGATCTGGTTGACGAGGTTGCCCTCGGCCAGGGACTCCAGCGTCCAGACCAGGTGCGGCAGGTCGATGCGGTTCATCGTCGAGCAGAAGCAGACCGTCTTGTCGAGGAAGACGATCTCCTTGCCCTGGTCGGCGAACCGGTTCGCCAGGCGCCGGACGAGGTTCAGCTCCGTGCCGATGGCCCACTTGGAACCGGCCGGGGCCGCCTCCAGGGTGTTGATGATGTACTCGGTCGAGCCCACGTAGTCCGCGGCGGCGACGACCTCGTGCCGGCACTCGGGGTGGACCAGCACGTTCACGCCCGGGATGCGCTCGCGGACGTCGTTCACCGAGTCCAGCGAGAACCGGCCGTGCACCGAGCAGTGCCCGCGCCACAGGATCATCTTGGCGGCGCGCAGCTCCTCGACGGTCAGGCCGCCGTTCGGCTTGTGCGGGTTGTACAGCACGCAGTCGTCCAGGGACATGCCCATGTCGCGGACGGCGGTGTTGCGGCCGAGGTGCTGGTCCGGCAGGAACAGCACCTTCTCGCCTTGCTGGAAGGCCCAGTCCAGGGCGCGCTCGGCGTTGGACGAGGTGCAGATGGTGCCCCCGTGCTTGCCGGTGAAGGCCTTGATGTCGGCCGAGGAGTTCATGTACGAGACGGGCACGACCTGGTCGGCCACGCCGGCCTCGGTCAGCACGTCCCAGCACTCGGCGACCTGCTCGGCGGTGGCCATGTCGGCCATGGAGCAGCCGGCGGCCAGGTCGGGCAGGACGACCTTCTGGTCGTCGCCGGTGAGGATGTCGGCCGACTCCGCCATGAAGTGCACGCCGCAGAAGACGATGTACTCGGCCTCCGGCTTGGCGGCCGCGTCGCGGGCGAGCTTGAAGGAGTCGCCGGTGACGTCGGCGAACTGGATGACCTCGTCGCGCTGGTAGTGGTGGCCGAGCACGAAGACCTTGTCCCCGAGCTTCTCCTTGGCCGCGCGGGCGCGCTCCACCAGGTCGGGGTCGGAGGGGGACGGCAGATCGCCGGGACACTCCACGCCGCGCTCGCTCTTCGGGTCGGCCTCGCGGCCGAGCAGGAGCAGGGCGAGCGGCGTCGGCTGCACATCCAGGGGCTGGGCGGTGGTCACGTCACGCACCCTTTCATTCGGGTCTTCGGGGGAAACCTTTTCGTCTAAATGACGCTATCTATCATAACCGCTTCACGTCACGTTGACGATGTCCATAGTGTCGATGTGACGAATTCGCCGTCCGCACTCGTGGACAGGGTGTGCGAGCATGAAAGGAGAAAGACCACGCTCGCCCCGGAATGAATCCGGGACACCGCCGGTTGCAACCGTCGGCAAGCAGTCTCCGTACACACCGGGAGAGAAGCAGATGTCCGTATCGGACGAGAAGACCACTGTCAGCGACGGCATCCTCCTGTCCGACGCCGCCGCGGCCAAGGTCAAGGCCCTCCTCGACCAGGAAGGCCGCGAGGACCTGGCCCTGCGCGTCGCCGTTCAGCCCGGTGGCTGCTCCGGCCTGCGTTACCAGCTGTTCTTCGACGAGCGTTCGCTCGACGGCGATGTCGTGAAGGACTTCGACGGCGTCAAGGTCGTCACCGACCGCATGAGCGCCCCCTACCTCGGCGGTGCCTCGATCGACTTCGTCGACACCATCGAGAAGCAGGGCTTCACCATCGACAACCCGAACGCCACGGGCTCCTGCGCCTGCGGCGACTCGTTCAGCTAAACCCGTACGCGCCGGAGGGCGGCGGCCCGGGATCACCTCCCGGGCCGCCGCCCTCCGGCGTACGTGCGTCCTGTGTACGTGCCTCCCGCGTCGGGCGCCGGGGCGAGGGCCCGTCAGCGCCGCGGCACCGGCTGCCCGCTCGCCGCGTCCACCACCGGCCGCGCACCCAGCGGGGAGTCGAGCGTCACCGTCTTCGTGACCTCGACCGCCATGGCGACGCAGACCCGGTCGGGATCGGCCGGCGCCTCCGCGATCCGGACCGCGACCCGCTCCGCGGACTCCTCCGCCGTCACCGTGTACGTGCTGCACACCCCGCCCCAGAAGGTGACCGTCAGCTTCTGGCCGCCGTCCCCGGCCCGGTACGACTCCACCTGCCGGGCCGGCGCCGTGCCCTCCTCCGGCGGCGACGGCCGCACCGGCGGCGCCAGCCGCTCCGGCGCCACCGCCACCTCCGCCACCGTGTACGGCGCCCCGTCCACCGGGTCCGCCGTGAAGAGCCACGCCGGCACGAGCACCCGCTCGCCCGCCACGTCCCGGGCCGACAGGCCGAAGACCGCCCCGGTCACGGGGACCTCCGCCGGCTCCGCCCGCTCCACGATCGTCTGGCACGGCACGGCCGGACCGGGCTTCCCGCCCCCGTCGGCCGGCGGCTCGACCCGGCCGCTGCCGTCGACCGAGGCCGGCGGATCGGTCGCGCAGCCGCCGATCCCGACCGGACCGGTGCCCTTCGCGTCCTCGTTCAGCAGGGCGAGCGCCTTCTCCGCGCCCACCACCGGATACGTCGCGCCCTCGGCCGGCTCCTTGAGCATCCCGCTGCCCGCGACCGGCACCCCGTCCGGCCCGATGTGCAGCCCCGTCGACCAGCCGTACGTCGGCAGCCCGCCGACCACCGGGTCGGCGTTCACCACCCGCACCGCACCGTTCATCACCTGTGTCGCGGTCAGCTTCGCGTCGTCCTGGCCCAGGGCCTTCAGGACCGGGGCGGCCGCCGCCTTCGCCGCCGCCTCGCTCAGGGGCGTACCGCCGCGCGGGGGCTTCGCCTCGCCGGGCGGCGGGCAGGCCTTGCCCTTCAGGCAGGAGTCGCCCACCGGACCGCCGTCGAACCAGGAGTACGTCCAGTTCCCCGGCGCCTTCCGCGCCACGTCGAGCCGCGGGCCCGAACCGTCCTTCTCGGGCCGGATCGTCCACACCTGGCCCTCCAGGGCGGGGCGGCCGGAGAGGCCCAGCGCTTCGGCCAGCCTGGTCACCTCCGCCGAGGTGACCAGGCCCTCGGGCCGGTGGACCGCGGCCGAGGAGGGCCCTTGGGGGAGGGGGCCCTTGGCTGTGTAGACGGTCCCGTTCGGGCCGCCGCTCGGGTCCGGCTCGCCGGGCGCGATGCCGGGACCGCCGCCCGTACCGCCGCTGCCGCCGTCCAGCCGCAGCGGCGGCGGCTGGGCGCCCGCCTCACCGGACCGGCTGTCCACGGCGTCCGGCGACGACCCGCCGTCCGCCGTCGCGGCCACCGCGAGGTAGACCCCGCCGCCACCGGCGACCAGCACTCCCGCCGCCACCGAGGCGGCGAGGACGTTCCGTCGCCTCCGTACGTTCTCCGTACCGCTCACCGCAACGCTCCCTCGTCTCGATCGGACAGGGGTGGGACGGAGCGGGCGCGCGGACGGTTCCGTCCGTCAGCCGCCGTACTCCGCGGTGGCGGCGATCAGCCGTGCCGAAGCGGCCGGAACGACCACCCCGTGGATCAACGCGGGAGAGACCGGCGCGGGTACGGGGGAGACCGGGGCGACCCAGTGCGGGGCCATCCGGGCGCTGTCTCCGCACAGCTGCGCGAGGCTCAGCTCGGACTCGTGTCGCTCGCGAGGAGCGGGGTACGTGGTCATGGGCGCACCGTATGCACCGCACCGCTCCGGAGAAAAGACCTACTCTGGGGTAGTTTCCACTGTTCGGCAGGCGCCGCCCCAGCGGGTAGCGTGAACTGTCATTACCGCCTTCCCGCAGGAGCACCCCGCCGTGCGTATCGCAGTCACCGGCTCCATCGCCACCGACCACCTCATGACCTTCCCCGGCCGGTTCGCCGACCAGCTCGTGGCCGACCAGCTCCACACGGTGTCCCTCTCCTTCCTCGTGGACAACCTCGACGTGCGCCGGGGAGGCGTCGCCGCCAACATCTGCTTCGGCATGGGCCAGCTCGGCAGCCGCCCCCTCCTCGTGGGCGCCGCCGGCTTCGACTTCGACGAGTACCGCGCCTGGCTCGACCGGCACGGCGTCGACACCACCTCGGTCCGCATCTCCGAGGTCCTGCACACCGCACGCTTCGTCTGCACCACCGACAAGGACCACAACCAGATCGGCTCCTTCTACACCGGCGCCATGAGCGAGGCCCGGCTGATCGAGCTCAAGGCCGTCGCCGACCGCGTGGGCGGCCTCGACCTGGTCCTCATCGGCGCCGACGACCCCGAGGCGATGCTGCGCCACACCGAGGAGTGCCGCACCCGCTCCATCCCCTTCGCCGCCGACTTCTCCCAGCAGATCGCCCGCATGGACGGCGAGGAGATCCGCACCCTCCTGGACGGCGCCACCTACCTCTTCTCCAACGAGTACGAGAAGGGGCTCATCGAGTCCAAGACCGGCTGGACCGACGCCGAGATCCTCTCCCGCGTCGGCCACCGCATCACCACCCTCGGTTCGCGCGGCGTCCTCATCGAGCGGGTCGGCGAGACCCCCGTCGAGGTCGGCTGCCCCGAGGAGAACGCCAAGGTCGACCCCACCGGCGTCGGCGACGCCTTCCGCGCCGGCTTCCTCACCGGCCTCTCCTGGGGCGTCGGCCTGGAGCGCGCCGCCCAGGTCGGCTGCATGCTCGCCACGCTCGTCATCGAGACGCTCGGCACGCAGGAGTACGCGCTGGCCCGCGCCAACTTCCTCGACCGCTTCACCAAGGCCTACGGCCACGCCGCCGCCACCGAAATCCACCCCCACCTCCCGTAACCCCACCCCGGGTGCGGCCCTGGTGCCGCACCCGGCGCCCGCAAGGAGCGCGGGACGTCTTGCCCGGCCCGGGCCGCCGTACCGCTCAGGCCACCCGGCGGACCACGTACGCCACCCCGCCCGCGGGGGAGACGCGCTCGCCCACGTACTCCTGTCCCCGCATCTCGCACCACGCGGGGATGTCGAGGCGGGCGGCCTCGTCGTCGGAGAGGACGGTGACGGTGGAGCCGAGGGGGACGGTGGGGAAGATCTTGGCGAGTTCGATGACGGGGATGGGGCAGCGGCGGCCGAGCGCGTCGACGACGAGGGGGCCGGCGGCGGGGGAGGAGGAGGGGGAGGGCGCGGCGGGGGCGCCGAGGCGGTCGCGGACGGCGGCGACGACGCGGGGCAGGACGTCGAGGAACCGGTCGACGTCGTCGGAGGGCGTGCCGGTGGGGAGGGAGACCCGGACGTTGCCCTCGCTCAGGACGCCCATCGCGCGCAGCACGTGGCTGGGCGTCAGCGTCGAGCTGGTGCACGAGGAGCCGGAGGAGACGGAGAACCCCTCGCGGTCGAGTTCGTGGAGCAGGGTCTCGCCGTCGACGTAGAGGCAGGAGAAGGTGACGAGGTGGGGGAGGCGCCGGGCCGGGTCGCCGACGACCTCGACGTCGGGGACGAGCTCCGGCACCCGCGCCCGGATGCGGTCGACGAGGCCGCGGAGGCGGGCGCCCTCGGCCGCGGCCTCGGCGCGGACGGCCCGGAGCGAGGCGGCGGCCGCGACGATGGCGGGGAGGTTCTCGAAGCCCGGCGCCCGGCCCGACTCCCGTTCGTCGGAGGGGCCTTGGGGTGCGAACCGGACTCCCTTGCGGACGGCGAGCAGCCCGACGCCGGCGGGTCCGCCCCACTTGTGCGCGCTCGCGGCGAGGAGGGACCAGGCGCCTTCCACGGCTCCCCAGCCGAGGGACTGGGCGGCGTCCACGAGCAGGGGGACGCCGGCGGCCCGGCAGGCGTCGGCCACCTCGGCCACCGGCTGGGCGGTCCCCACCTCGTGGTTGGCCGACTGGAGGCAGGCGAGGGCGGTGCCGGAGCCGAGGGCGGCGGCGTAGACGGCGGGGTCGACCGCTCCCGACCGGTCCACGGGCACCTCCGTGACGGTGCCGCCGGCGGCCGCGTGGACCTCGCCGGCGTGCAGGACGGAGGAGTGTTCGACCGCGGACACCACGAGCCGGTCGCCGACACGCCGACGGCCGGCGAGCGCGCCGGAGATCCCCGCGTGAACCGCGCGTGTCCCCGAAGGAGTGAATACGAGTTCGTCCGGACGGCAGCCCACGGCCTCCGCCGCCGCCTCCCGGGCCGCGTCGAGCAGCAGCCGGGCCCGCCGCCCCTCGCGGTAGAGCCGGGCCGGGTCCGCCCACCCCTCGTCGAGGGAGGCCAGCAGCGCCTGGCGGGCGACGGGGTGCAGCGGAGCGGCGGACGCGGCGTCGAAGTACGGCATCCGCCCACGGTAGGCCCTGCCCCTTTCCTCGCCCCGCCCCGCCCGCCCCGCGACCCGGCCGCGTCCGCCCCGCCGGCCCCGTCCGGCAGCCGCCCGCCCCACTTGGCGGCCCGCCGCCCCGCCCCGCCGCCCGCTCCGTCCACCCCGCCCGGAGGGCCACCGCGGAGCCCCTCCCCGACATCTCGCGCCGTCCCTCCGGGAGGCCCCGGCGCGGAGCCGGTGAGGGTGCGTCAGGAAGGGGCCGCGGCACACGGGCAGACGGCCGAACGGGCGTGTGCGACCCCCCTCCGGAACCCCGGAGTCCACCCCTTCGGGGACTCGGACGGCGCGTTGGGCACCCTCCCCGCGCGACCCCAAATAGCGTCCAGTAGGGTTTGGTCCGCATAAACATCCAAACCCCTGCCCGCGGCCGGGGCGGCGACCGACCAGCGAGACGGACGGCCGTGGCCGACCACTGCGGGCCGAGACTCTCGGGAAGGCGCTACGTGAGTCCCAACGGCTCCGACCGCTCGTCGCGGCGCCCGATGCGGCGGAAGCTGCCGCAGGTGCTGACTGCGGGCCTGATCCTGGCGACAGCCACGGGCTGCTCGTACAACTGGGAAGACTTCCCTCGCCTTGGCATGCCCACCCCCGTCACGGAAGAGGCGCCTCGGATCCTCTCCCTGTGGCAGGGCTCCTGGGCCGCCGCGCTCATCACCGGAATCCTGGTGTGGGGCCTGATCCTCTGGGCCGTCATCTTCCACCGGCGCAGCCGGACCAAGGTCGAGGTACCTCCGCAGACCCGTTACAACATGCCCATCGAGGCGCTGTACACGGTCACCCCGCTCATCATCGTCTCGGTGCTCTTCTACTTCACCGCGCGTGACGAGTCGAAGCTCCTCGAGCTCACCCCGAAGCCGGCGCACACGGTCAACGTGGTCGGCTACCAGTGGAGCTGGGGCTTCAACTACGTCGAGAACGTGCCCGGTGTGACGGGTGACGCCAAGACGGACAAGAACCTCGCGTCGATCCCGGACAAGTTCCTCGCGGACTTCCCGGAGAACGCGGGTGGCGTCTACGACGCCGGCATCCCCGGCGACCGTAACCCGCAGACCGGCAACCCGGGTCCGACCCTGTGGCTGCCGAAGGGCGAGAAGGTCCGGTTCGTCCTGACCTCCCGTGACGTCATCCACTCCTTCTGGGTGGTCCCGTTCCTCATGAAGCAGGACGTCATCCCGGGTCACACCAACTCCTTCGAGGTGATCCCGACGCAGGAAGGCACCTTCCTCGGCAAGTGCGCCGAGCTGTGCGGTGTCGACCACTCCCGGATGCTCTTCAACGTCAAGGTGGTCTCCCCGGAGCGCTACCAGCAGCACCTGAAGGAGCTGGCCGAGAAGGGGCAGACCGGCTACATCCCGTCTGGCATCGAGCAGACGGACCCGGCCAGGAATGCGGAGAAGAACCAACTGTGAGCATCCCCAACGAAACCCAGGGTGCCGCCGCAGCTGAGGACTCGTACGAGAACGAGCTGCCCGTACGGCGCAAGCAGCCCGGTAACGTCGTGATCAAGTGGCTGACCACCACGGACCACAAGACGATCGGGACGATGTACCTGGTCACGTCGTTCGTCTTCTTCTGCATCGGCGGACTCATGGCGCTCTTCATGCGCGCCGAGCTGGCCCGTCCGGGTACGCAGATCATGTCGAACGAGCAGTTCAACCAGGCGTTCACGATGCACGGCACGATCATGCTGTTGATGTTCGCGACGCCGCTGTTCGCCGGTTTCGCGAACTGGATCATGCCGCTGCAGATCGGCGCGCCCGACGTGGCGTTCCCGCGGCTGAACATGTTCGCCTACTGGCTCTACCTGTTCGGCTCGATCATCGCGGTGGCCGGCTTCCTCACCCCGCAGGGTGCGGCCGACTTCGGCTGGTTCGCCTACTCCCCGCTGTCGGACGCCGTCCGCTCGCCGGGTGTCGGCGCCGACATGTGGATCATGGGTCTGGCCTTCTCCGGCTTCGGCACGATCCTCGGTTCGGTCAACTTCATCACCACGATCATCTGCATGCGCGCTCCGGGCATGACGATGTTCCGCATGCCGATCTTCACCTGGAACGTGCTGCTGACCGGTGTCCTGGTCCTGCTCGCCTTCCCGGTCCTGGCGGCCGCGCTGTTCGCCCTGGAGGCGGACCGCAAGTTCGGTGCCCACGTGTTCGACGCCTCCAACGGCGGCGCCTTGCTGTGGCAACACCTCTTCTGGTTCTTCGGACACCCAGAGGTGTACATCATCGCCCTGCCGTTCTTCGGCATCGTGTCCGAGGTCATCCCGGTCTTCAGCCGCAAGCCGATGTTCGGCTACATCGGCCTGGTGGCCGCGACCATCGCGATCGCCGGTCTGTCCGTGACGGTGTGGGCGCACCACATGTACGTCACGGGCGGCGTCCTCCTGCCGTTCTTCTCCTTCATGACGTTCCTCATCGCCGTACCGACCGGCGTGAAGTTCTTCAACTGGATCGGAACGATGTGGAAGGGCTCGTTGTCCTTCGAGACACCGATGCTCTGGACGATCGGCTTCCTGATCACCTTCACCTTCGGTGGTCTGACCGGTGTCATCCTGGCCTCGCCGCCGATGGACTTCCACGTCTCCGACTCGTACTTCGTCGTCGCGCACTTCCACTACGTCGTCTTCGGCACCGTGGTCTTCGCGATGTTCGCCGGCTTCCACTTCTGGTGGCCGAAGTTCACGGGCAAGATGCTGGACGAGCGGCTCGGCAAGATGACGTTCTGGACGCTGTTCATCGGCTTCCACGGCACCTTCCTGGTGCAGCACTGGCTCGGTGCCGAGGGCATGCCGCGTCGTTACGCGGACTACCTCGACGCCGACGGCTTCACCGCGCTGAACACGATCTCGACGATCTCCTCCTTCCTGCTCGGCCTGTCGATCCTGCCGTTCCTCTACAACGTCTGGAAGACCGCCAAGTACGGCAAGAAGATCGAGGTCGACGACCCGTGGGGCTACGGCCGTTCGCTCGAATGGGCGACGTCCTGCCCGCCGCCGCGGCACAACTTCCTCACCCTGCCGCGGATCCGTTCCGAATCCCCGGCGTTCGACCTGCACCACCCTGAGATCGCCGCTCTCGACCAGCTCGAGAACAAGGGCCACGAGGCCGAGGCCCTCACGGGCGGCAAGGAGGCCGGCAAGTGAAGATCCAGGGCAAGATGTTCATCTGGCTGAGCGTCTTCATCCTTGGCATGGCGATCCTCTACGGCGTCTGGTCCAAGGAGCCGGTCGGCACGACGGCGCTCTTCCTGGCCTTCGGCCTCTCCATCATGATCGGCTACTACCTGGCCTTCACGGCCAAGCGTGTCGACGCGATGGCGCAGGACGACAAGGAGGCCGACGTCGCGGACGAGGCCGGCGAGGTGGGCTTCTTCGCCCCCCACAGCTGGCAGCCGCTCTCGCTGGCGGTCGGCGGCGCGCTCGCCTTCCTCGCCATCGCGATGGGCTGGTGGATCCTGTACTTCTCCGCCCCGCTGATCCTGGTCGGCCTCTTCGGCTGGGTCTTCGAGTTCTACCGCGGCGAGAACCAGAACCAGTAGCGGTACCCCGCTCCGCACCGGAGCACACCGAGGGGCCCGGACACTTCGTCACCGAAGTGTCCGGGCCCCTCTTTTGCCGCACTCGACGCGCTGTCGGCGAGGAGTGTCCTTAGCGTGAAGTCATGAACGACACGCCGCGCATTCGGACTGTTCTGAGCTGCACTCTTCTGGCCGTCACCGTCACCGCGGCCGCCACGTCGTGTGCGGGCTCCGACGGTCATCCGCTGTCCGCGAAGGCCTACGACGCGGCGGACCAGCTCGCGGTCAGCGCCCCCGCCGACGGTGGACGGGTCGACCCCGAGAAGCCGCTGGAGATCACCGCCAAGGGCGACGACGGACGGATCACCGACGTCACCGCCACGGACGCCGCCGGGCACCACCTCGCCGGCGAGCTCACCGCGGACGGCAGACGCTGGCGCTCCACGGCCGCCCTGGCGGCCGGCGTCCGCTACACCGTCCGGGTGGCCACCGAGGACGAGGACGGCGCTCCAGGGGCCCGTGAGTTCACGTTCGAGACGGCTCCGGCCAAACGTGCGCTCACCGCCACCTTCGGGCCGGAGGCGGGCACCTACGGCGTCGGGCAGCCCATCACGGCGGAGCTCAGCCTCCCCGTCAAGGACCGGCAGGCCCGCTCCGTCGTCGAACGGGCCCTCAAGGTCCGCTCCACCCCCGCCGTCGAGGGGTCCTGGTACTGGGTGGACGACAAGAAGCTGCACTTCCGTCCGAAGGAGTACTGGCCCGCCGGCGCGCTCGTCACGGTCACCGGCAACCTGGACGGCCTCAAGGTCGGCGACAAGCTCTACGGCGGCGCCTCGAAGCCCCTGAAGCTCACCATCGGCGACCGGATCGAGGCCGTCGCCGACGCCGGGTCCCACTACATGACCGTGAAGCGCAACGGAGAAGTGATCAATACCATTCCGGTGACCACCGGCAAACCGGGCTTCTCCACCCGAAACGGTGTCAAAGTCATCCTCGGCAAGGAGTACTACGTCCGCATGCGGGGGACCAGCATCGGCATAGCCGAGGGCAGTTCCGAGTCGTACGACCTGCCCGTCTACTACGCCACCCGGGTGACCTGGAGCGGTGAGTACGTCCACGCCGCGCCCTGGTCGGTGGGCTCGCAGGGCGTGGCGAACGTCAGCCACGGCTGTGTCGGCATGTCGACCGGGAACGCGGCCTGGTTCTACGAGACCGTCCGCGCCGGCGACATCGTCCGCGTCGTCAACAGCATCGGCGACACGATGGACACCTTCGGCAACGGGTTCGGCGACTGGAACCTGTCCTGGGACAAGTGGCGCGAGGGGAGCGCCCTGGTGGAGGCCGCCGGAAGCCCGGTCGCCCCCACCGAGAAGGCCCGCCTCAGGCCGTCGATCTGATCAGCTCACGCGTCGATCGACAGACGGGCGCGCAGCAGCGAGGCCAGGGACGCCGCGAACTCCACCGGTTCCACCGGAAGGGTGATCGCGGCGTCCGCGCGGCTCCAGGTGGCCAGCCAGGCGTCCTGCGGGCGCCCGATGAGCAGCAGCACGGGCGGGCAGCGGAAGACCTCGTCCTTGATCTGGCGGCAGACGCCCATGCCTCCGGCGGGCACCGCCTCGCCGTCGAGCACGCACACGTCGATGCCGCCCTCGTCCAGGCGCTTCAGCACGGCGGGCAGCGTCGCGCACTCCACGAACTCGACCGGGGGAACGTCGGCCGCCGGCCTGCGCCCGGCCGCGAGGCGTACCTGCTCGCGGGTGTTCGCGTCGTCGCTGTAGAGCAGGACCGTGGCACTCGACTGCATCGTTCCTCCGCGTGGAAGTCCGTGGGATGGTCGTCGATCGATGCGCCGGATGCTACTCCGGTCCACACCTCGTCAACACCCGTTCAACACCTGTTCGAAGGGTGCTCCGGGGCGCTTCCACTGGGCCGTTCGGGCTGGACACGGCCCCCGGACACTCCGAACGGCACCCCCCGGAGTGAGGGCGGGATAAGCGACCGACATAATGTCGGTCGTGGCGACAGTAACGACAGTAGAAACAGGGCACGCGCACCCGTCGGTCAATCGACCGAACCTCACCAGCGTCGGAACCATCATCTGGTTGAGTTCCGAGCTGATGTTCTTCGCGGCCCTCTTCGCGATGTACTTCACCCTGCGATCGGTGACGGGTGCCGAGTACTGGGCGGAACAGGCTTCGGCCCTGAACTTCCCCTTCTCGGCGACCAACACCACGATCCTGGTGCTCTCCTCCCTCACCTGTCAGCTCGGCGTGTTCGCCGCCGAGCGGGGCGACGTGAAGAAGCTCCGGACGTGGTTCATCATCACGTTCGTGATGGGTTCGATCTTCATCGGCGGCCAGGTCTTCGAGTACACCGAGCTGGTGAAGCACGAGGGCCTCTCGCTCTCGTCGGACCCGTACGGCTCCGTGTTCTACCTGACCACCGGCTTCCACGGCCTGCACGTGACGGGCGGTCTCATCGCCTTCCTGCTGGTCCTCGGCCGGACGTACGCCGCCAAGAGGTTCACTCACGAGCAGGCAACCGCCGCCATCGTCGTGTCCTACTACTGGCACTTCGTCGATGTCGTCTGGATCGGCCTCTTCGCCACGATCTACATGATCAAGTAATCGGTCCCGCCGACACGGCGGACCGAGACATCCAGCAAGCATCGACGCAGAAGATCCTGACACCGGGGTAATCCGTGAAAAAGCTCTCCGCACGACGACGCCATCCGCTGGCGGCGGTCGTCGTCCTACTTCTCGCGCTGGCGGCCACGGGGGGGCTGTACGCCGCGTTCGCGCCCGCGGGCACGGCGAAGGCCGATGAAACCGCCCAGTCCCTCGCCATCGAGGAGGGCAAGAAGCTCTACTCCGTCGGCTGCGCCAGCTGCCACGGAACCGGCGGTCAGGGCACCTCTGACGGCCCCTCCCTCGTCGGCGTCGGCTCTGCCGCGGTCGACTTCCAGGTCGGCACGGGCCGCATGCCGGCCCAGCAGCCGGGCGCCCAGGTCCCGAAGAAGAAGGTCATCTACTCGCAGGCTGAGATCGATCAGCTCGCGGCGTACGTCGCCTCTCTCGGTGCCGGCCCGATCACGCCGACCGAGGGCCAGTACAGCCCGGAGGGTGCGGACATCGCCAAGGGTGGCGAGCTGTTCCGCACCAACTGTGCCCAGTGCCACAACTTCACCGGCGAGGGTGGCGCGCTGACCTACGGCAAGTACGCCCCGAACCTCGAAGGCGTGAGCCCGAGGCACCTCTACGAGGCCATGCAGACCGGCCCGCAGAACATGCCCTCCTTCCCGGACACGACCATGCCGGAGAAGGAGAAGAAGGACATCATCGCGTACGTCCAGGCCGTCAACAGCGACAAGGCCGACAACCCGGGCGGTCTCAAGCTCGGTGGCCTCGGCCCCGTCAGCGAGGGCCTGTTCGCCTGGGTCTTCGGTCTGGGTGCGCTGATCGCAGTTGCCATCTGGGTCGCGGCCCACACCGCTAAGGCCAAGAAGTCATGAGTAGCCAAGAGATTCCAGAAGAGAACCTGCCGGCAGGGCAGGACACCGCGCACGGCGCGGTGAAGGTCGCCGGCGACCCGTTCGCCGACCCGGGCCTTCCGCCCCACAAGCCGCGCATCCAGGACATCGACGAGCGGGCCGCCCGTCGGTCCGAGCGTGCGGTCGCCTTCATGTTCACGCTGTCGATGCTGGCCACGGTCGGCTTCATCGCGTCGTACGTGATCTTCCCGGTCGACAAGATCGTGTACATCTGGCCCTTCGGCCGGGTGTCCGCGCTCAACTTCGCCCTGGGCTGGTCCCTGGGCCTCGCGCTCTTCTTCATCGGCGCGGGCGCGGTCCACTGGGCCCGCACCCTGATGTCCGACGTCGAGATCGCGGACGAGCGGCACCCGATCGAGGCCGACGCCGAGACCAAGGCGAAGGTCATGTCGGACTTCGCGGCCGGTGCGGCCGAGTCGGGCATGGGCCGCCGCAAGCTCATCCGCAACACGATGTTCGGCGCGCTGTCGCTGGTCCCGCTCTCCGGCCTCGTGCTGCTGCGCGACATGGGCCCGCTGCCCGAGAAGAAGCTCCGGTCCACCATGTGGGCCAAGGGGCTGCAGCTCATCAACATGAACACGAACGAGCCGCTGCGTCCCGAGGACGTCGCCGTCGGTTCGCTCACGTTCGCGATGCCCGAGGGCCTCTCGGTGCACGACCACGAGTTCCAGACCCAGATCGCCAAGGCCGCCCTGATGATCGTCCGGATCCAGCCGGAGGACATCAAGGACAAGCGCGAGCTGGAGTGGTCGCACGAGGGCATCGTCGCCTTCTCGAAGATCTGCACCCACGTGGGCTGCCCGATCTCCCTGTACGAGCAGCAGACGCACCACGTGCTCTGCCCGTGCCACCAGTCCACCTTCGACCTCTCCGACGGCGCCCGCGTCATCTTCGGCCCGGCCGGTCACGCCCTCCCGCAGCTGCGGATCGGCGTGAACGCCAAGGGCTACCTGGAGGCGCTCGGCGACTTCGACGAGCCCGTCGGTCCTGCCTTCTGGGAGCGCGGATGAGCACCGTGACCGAAACGAAGAAAGCACCCGCCGGTGAGCGGGTCGCCGACTGGGCCGACGGCCGCCTGGGGATCTACACGCTGGCCAAGGCCAACATGCGGAAGATCTTCCCGGACCACTGGTCCTTCATGCTGGGCGAGATCTGCCTCTACAGCTTCCTCATCATCATCCTGACGGGCGTCTACCTGACGCTGTTCTTCCACCCGTCGATGAACGAGGTGGAGTACGTCGGACCGTACGTCCCGCTCCAGGGACAGCTGATGTCCGAGGCGTTCAACTCGACGATGCACATCTCGTTCGAGGTCCGTGGCGGTCTGCTCATCCGGCAGATCCACCACTGGGCGGCGCTGATCTTCCTCGCCGGCATGTTCGTGCACATGATGCGCGTCTTCTTCACGGGCGCCTTCCGCAAGCCGCGTGAGATCAACTGGCTGTTCGGCTTCCTGCTGTTCTTCCTGGGCATGTTCACCGGCTTCACCGGTTACTCGCTCCCGGACGACCTGCTCTCCGGCACCGGTGTCCGCTTCATGCAGGGCGCGATCCTGTCCGTGCCGGTCATCGGCACGTACCTGTCGATGTTCCTGTTCGGCGGCGAGTTCCCCGGCGGCGACTTCGTGGCCCGGTTCTACTCGGCCCACGTGCTGCTGCTGCCCGGCATCATGCTCGGCCTCGTGGTGGCCCACCTCATCCTGGTGTTCTTCCACAAGCACACGCAGTTCGCCGGCCCCGGCCGCACGAACAAGAACGTCGTGGGCATGCCGCTGCTGCCGGTCTACATGGCCAAGGCCGGAGGCTTCTTCTTCCTGGTCTTCGGCGTCATCGCGGTCATCGCGGCGATCGCCTCGATCAACCCGATCTGGGCCATCGGCCCGTACCGCCCGGACCAGGTGTCCACCGGCGCCCAGCCCGACTGGTACATGGGCTTCGCCGAGGGTCTGATCCGTGTCATGCCGGGCTGGGAGATCAACCTCTGGGGCCACACGCTCGTCCTGGGCGTGATGATCCCGCTGGTGCTCTTCCCGGCCGTCCTGGTCGCGATGGGTGTCTACCCGTTCATCGAGTCCTGGATCACCGGCGACAAGCGCGAGCACCACATCGCGCAGCGCCCGCGCAACGCTCCGACGCGCACCGCCTTCGGCGTCGCCTGGATCACCGCGTACATGATCATGCTGATCGGTGGTGGAAACGACCTCTGGGCGACCCACTTCCACCTGTCGCTGAACTCGATCACCTGGTTCGTCCGGATCTTCTTCTTCGTCGGCCCGGTCATCGCGTTCATCGCCACCAAGCGGATCTGCCTCGGCCTCCAGCGCCGTGACAAGGACAAGGTGCTGCACGGCCGCGAGTCCGGCATCATCAAGCGCCTGCCGCACGGTGAGTTCGTCGAGGTCCACGAGCCGCTCAGCCAGGGCGAGCTGCACCGCCTCACCGCTCACGAGCAGTACGACGCCGCGGAGCTTCCGCCGGCCGTCGACGAGAACGGTGTGGAGCGCAAGGTCGGCGCCCTGGAGAAGCTCCGGGTCAAGCTGAACAAGGGCTACTACGGCGGCGACAGCCAGATCGCCAAGCCGACGGCCGAGGAGTACAAGGAGATCCAGAGCGGCCACGGCCACCACTGATCACCCCGAACTCCTGATTTCCTGAGAGTCGCCACGGTGAGAGCCCCGTCCATTCGATGGACGGGGCTCTTTGCCGTCCCCCGGGGTCGATAGGGTGGGTGCGTACCCGTCACGATCACCAGGAGCTGCCATGAGCGCTGCGACCCCCGCTGGAGGACCTACGTCGGCGGGCCGCTCCTGGCCCGTCCTGCTGAACGGACTGCTCGACGGCCGGGACCTCTCCGCCGACGACACGGCCTGGGCGATGGACCTGATCATGAGCGGCGAGGCGACCGACGCCCAGATCGCCGGCTTCATGGTGGCGCTGCGGGCCAAGGGCGAGACCGTGCAGGAGATCGCCGGCCTCGTGCGGACCATGTACGCGCACGCCAACGTGATCGACGTGCCGGGCCCCGCCGTCGACATCGTCGGCACCGGCGGCGACGGTGCGAAGACGGTCAACATCTCCACCATGGCGTCGATCGTGGTCGCCGGAACGGGCACGAAGGTCGTCAAGCACGGCAACCGCGCCGCCTCCTCGGCCTCCGGCTCCTCCGACGTCCTGGAGAAGCTCGGCATCAACCTGAACCTGACGCCGCGGAGGGTCGCCGAGGTCGCCGAGGAAGCCGGCATCACCATCTGCTTCGCGGTGAAGTTCCACCCCTCGCTGCGGCACGTCGCCGCGGCCCGCG
Source organism: Streptomyces sp. NPDC104202 (assembly GCF_055584185.1). Taxonomy (NCBI): domain Bacteria; kingdom Bacillati; phylum Actinomycetota; class Actinomycetes; order Kitasatosporales; family Streptomycetaceae; genus Streptomyces; species Streptomyces sp. NPDC104202. The sequence goes on from NZ_JBVJMN010000068.1 coordinate 22,585, forward strand.
GCCAGCTGGGCATCCGGACCACCTTCAACGTCCTGGGCCCGCTGACCAACCCGGCCAAGGTGAAGGCCCAGGCCGTCGGCGTCGCCGATCCGCGCATGGCGCCGATCGTGGCCGGCGTGCTCGCCGAGCGGGGCAACTCCGCCCTGGTCTTCCGCGGCGACGACGGCCTCGACGAGCTCACGACCACCGCCACCTCCCGGGTGTGGGTGGTCAGGGACGGCCGGGTCGCCGAGGAGCGCTTCGACCCCCGTGACGTCGGCATCGACCTCGTCCCCCTCGAAGCGCTGCGCGGCGCGGACGCCTCGTACAACGCCGACGTCGCCCGCCGGCTGCTCGCGGGGGAGACCGGTCCGGTACGGGACGCGGTGCTGCTCAACGCGGCGGCGGCGCTGACCGCCCTGGAGCCCGGCACGGGCACCCTCGCGGAGCAGCTGGCCGCGGGCATCGCGAGAGCGGCCGAGTCCCTCGACTCCGGCGCGGCCCTGCGGTCCCTGGACGCCTGGATCGCCGCCAGCAACGCCTGACCTCCACCGGATCCCGAGCACGGCCCCGGTCCACCATCCGGACCGGGGTCTTGCGCTTCGGCGATCATGTGGCAGGATGCTCTACAGGTCACGAGTGACAGCGTTTTGGCCCCGGCTTGCTGTCCGGCAACCCTCCGTCCGTGGCGGGGTGCCCCGGGTGATGACCAGGCCGTAGGCAGCGAGGTCTACGGCAAGCGCGGACCCCTCGAACACCAGGGGTCCTGGTCTCTCGAGGAGCTTTTTCCGTGAGCAAGCGAATGCGATAGGGCGAATCCGCCCCTTCTTCACCCTCGGATCAGGGTCACTTCGGCGTACCCGCACACCCGCGGACGCCCCCCGTCGCCTCCGAGGCATCACCCGTACCCCGCCGTGTCCGGCCGCGTACGGGATCACCGAAGCCATCCGCACCGCCCGCCGGGAGATACCGCCATGTCCGCACGCCCGAACGCCGCCACCGCCACCGCCACCGTCGCCGACGAGTCCGCCGACCCCTGCTGCGCCGCCCCGCTGCCCGTGCTCGGCCGGGACGTCACCGTCCCGCTCGTCACCGGCGGCGAGGTGACCTACGCGGCGCTCGACTACGCGGCCAGCGCGCCGGCCCTCCAGCGGGTCTGGGACGACGTCGCCGCGTACGCCCCCTACTACGGCAGCGTCCACCGCGGCGCCGGCTACCTCTCCCAGCTCTCCACGGACCTCTTCGAGAACAGCCGCGTCACCGTCGCCGAGTTCCTCGACTGCCGCCCCGGCGACCAGGTCGTCTTCACCCGCTCCACCACCGACTCGCTCAACCTGCTCGCCCAGGCCGTGCCCGCCGGCTGCGAGGTCTTCGTCTTCGAGACCGAGCACCACGCCTCGCTGCTGCCCTGGCGGGACGCCCGCGTCACCTACCTCAACGCGCCGCGCACCCCCGCGGAGGCCGTCGCCACCCTGGAGCGCGCCCTCGCCGACCGCGACCCCCACGGTCCCGCGCTGGTCTGCGTCACCGGTGCCTCCAACGTCACCGGCGAGCTGTGGCCGGTCAGGGAACTCGCCGCCGCCGCCCACGCCCACGGCGCCCGGATCGTCCTCGACGCCGCCCAGCTCGCGCCCCACCACCCCGTCTCCGTGCGGGAGCTGGACGTGGACTGGGTCGCCTTCTCCGGCCACAAGCTGTACGCGCCCTTCGGCTCCGGCGTCCTCGCCGGCCGCGCCGACTGGCTCCAGGACGCCGAGCCCTACCTCGCGGGCGGCGGCGCCTCCCGCAAGGTCGCGCGCCGCGCCGACGGCGGGGTGGACGTCGAGTGGCACACCACGGCCGCCCGGCACGAGGCCGGTTCCCCGAACGTCATCGGCGTCTACTCCATCGCCTCCGCCTGCAAGGCCCTGACCGAGGCGGGCTTCGACGGACTGGTCGCCCGCGAGCAGCACCTCGTCGGCACCGTCCGCGCGGGCCTCGCCGAGGTGCCCGAGGTCCGGGTGCTGTCGCTCTTCGGCGACGACGCGCCCCGGGTCGGCGTCATCTCCTTCGTCGTGGACGGCTGGAACAGCTCCCACTTCGCCGCCGCGCTCTCCGCCGAGTACGGCATCGGCGTCCGCGACGGCCTCTTCTGCGCCCACCCGCTGGTCCGCACGCTGCTCGGCAGCGACCCGCAGGACCCGGGCGAGTGCGGCGCCCCGGAGGCCGCGCCCGGCGAGCGTTCCCTCAACGCCATCCGGGTGAGCTTCGGCGCCGGCACGCCGGACGAGCACGTCGAGCGGTTCGTCCGCGCGGTGAAGGAGCTCGTCCGGGACGGCGCGCAGTGGAAGTACCGCACCGAGGACGGCCGCTGCGTCCCCGACCGCGGCTGATCGGTCACTCGTACGGGTGAAGGGGGCCTCCCCGGCGGGAGGCCCCCTTCCTGTCGTCGCGCGGTCCCGGTCTCAGGACTCCAGACCGATGGCGAAGGCCGCCTCCAGGTCGTGCTGGGAGTAGGTGCGGAACGCCACGTGGGTGTCCGTGGCCTCGACGCCCGGGATCTTGCTGATCCGGCCGGGGATGACGTCCGCCAGGTCGTCGTGGCGGGGCACCCGGACCATGGCGATGAGGTCGTACGTGCCGGTCACCGAGAAGACCTCGCTGACGCTGTCGAGCGCGGCGATCGACTCGGCGATCTCGGGGATGCGGTCCACGCTGGTCTTGATGAGCACGATCGCGGTGATCACGGCTGGCTTTCTCCCTCGGTCGCCGCGGCTGGAGCCTTCACTCTATCCCCACCCCGGTAGCACCCCCAGGCGTAGAGGAAGCCGGCCGAGAAGCCCACGACGTGGGCGAGGTAGGCGACGCCCGGCCCCGGTCCCGCCGCCCGCGCGGCCAGCCACTGGAGCACGAACCAGAAGATCAGCACGATCCAGGCGGGGAAGCGCAGCGGCAGGAAGAGGAGGAAGGGGAAGAGGCTGGTGACCCGGGCGCGCGGGAAGAGGAAGAGGAAGGCCCCGAGCACCCCGGAGATCGCCCCCGACGCCCCCACCAGCGTCTGCTCGCTGTCCGCGTGGGCCACCGCGTACCCGAGCAGCGCCAGGTACCCCGTGCTCAGGTAGAAGAGGGCGAACCCGGCCGGGCCCATGCGCTCCTCGGCCATGGCGCCGAAGACGTACAGGAACAGCATGTTGCCCAGCAGGTGGAGCCAGCTGCCGTGGACGAACAGCGCGGTCAGGGGGGTGAGCAGGGCGTGCGGCTCGCCGGCGGTCAGCTCGGCGGGGACGACGCCCCAGCGGCGGAAGTAGGCGCCCTGCGCCGCCAGGAGCTCGTCCCCCGTGCCGTGCGCCGGATTGAGTCCGGAGACGGGGCTGACCACGAAGAGGAGGACGCAGGCGGCGATCAGTCCGTACGTCACCGTGGGTCCCCTGCGCGCGCCCCGCCAGGCGCCGCGACCCGCTCCTCGCCAGTCGATCATGGACAGATCATGGCGTACCGGGGTCGAAGTGGACAGAGTGCCTCGCCGTGCCCCCGGGTACCGGCAAGGCCGTAGTGTTACGGGCACGACGACCGCAGTTCGACGGCGCACCGCGGCTCCCGCACCTGGTATCACGCAACAGGAAGAAGGACGGCTCGATGACGACGGTTCCCCTGCCGACCGCCGAGACCCGCTGGCGCTGCACCCTCTGCGGCAACCTGACCCGCTTCGACGTGACGCGCTCCTCGAAGGTCGTCGAGTACGTCCATCTGGACCTCGCGGGCGACCCGACGGTCGAGGAGCGGCAGGTGGTCAGTGAGACCATCGAGTCGGTCCGCTGCCGCTGGTGCAACGCGGTGGACCAGATCGAACTGGTGGACAGGCCGGGCGCCGCCTCCTGACGGACGGCGCGGACGACATAGGGGTGACGGATCGTGGAGCAGCCCGCGCACGGTGGAGAGCCGGCCGGCGCGGCAGGTGACGCTGCCGAGACGCTCGACCACCCACTGCCGGAAGGCGTCCGGCGGAGGGTCGTCGCGCTGGTCGCGGACGCCTTCGGCGGGCTGACCGTCGCGGAGCTCCCCGCACCCCTGCGGCAGTACGCCCGCTTCACCGCGAGCCGGCGGGCCAAGTTCGCCGGCAACGCGATGGCCGCGGCCCTGGAGGGCGACCCGCTGTTCCGGCAGCGGATCGGCGAGCGGTTCAAGCAGGCCGAGCCCGAGCTGGCGGGAGCCGTGGAGACCGGCACCCCGCCCGCCGCCGCCGACCCCGTCGACGTGGCCGCGGCCGCCTACGTGCTGCGCCCGCCCGGCTGGGTCAAGCTCGTGGCCGCCGCGGGCGAGGAGGCCCAGCGGGCCGACGCCGAGCGGGCCGACGAGGCCGGCCGGCGCGAGCTGGAGCGGCTGCGCGAGGAGCTCGCCGCCGCCCGGGACCGCTCCCGCGGCGAGACCGAGCAGCTGCGCCACGACCTGGAGGCGGCCCGCAAGGAAGCGGAATCGCTTCACCGCAAGCTGCGCAGCGCCCAGAGCGACGTGAAGCGCGGCGAGGCCGCGCTGCGGCGCGTGCAGGGCGAGATCGACGCCGTACGGGCCGAGGGGGCCGCCCAGGTGTCGGCGGCCGAGAGCGAGAGCCGGCGGCTCAAGGCCCGGCTCGGCGAGGTCGAGGCGGCCCTGGAGGCGAGCCGCCGGACCGCCCGCGAGGGACGTTCGGTGGAGGACATGCGGCTGCGGCTGCTCCTGGACACGGTGCTGGACGCCGCGCAGGGCCTGCGCCGCGAACTGGCCCTGCCGCCCGTGTCGGTGCATCCGGCCGACACCGTCGACGCGGTGGAGCCGGGGCGCATGTCGCCGAAGGACATCGCGGCCCGGGCGCTGTCGGAGACCGATCCGGCCCTCCTCGACCAGCTGCTCGCGCTGCCCCAGGCGCATCTGGTCGTGGACGGCTACAACGTCACCAAGACCGGCTATCCGACGATGCCGCTGGAGAAGCAGCGGCTGCGGCTGCTGGGCGGCCTCTCGGCCCTCGCGGCGCGCTCGGGCGCCGAGGTCACCTGCGTCTTCGACGGGGCGGAGCTGGCGGCGCCGGTGCTGCTCGCGCCCCCCCGCGGGGTGCGGGTGCTGTTCTCCAAGCCCGGTGTCACCGCCGACGAGTTGATCCGCCAGCTGGTGCGGGCCGAGCCCCCGGGGCGGCCCGTCGTGGTGGTCTCCACCGACCGAGAGGTGGCCGACGGCGTGGCCAAGGCGGGGGCGCGTCCGGTTGCGTCCGTCTTGTTGCTGAAGCGGCTTTCGCGTCTCTCGTAGCGCCTCGCAACTCATGGGTCGTATGACCGAATTGTGATGGACGGGCCGTCAAGTGGCCATCACTGCCCGTGTGCTGCGTGTGAACAAAGTGCCGTGCGAGCGATATTTTTGCCGGTGGGATTTGAACTGATCACAACTTGGTCACTAGGGTCAGGCATCGAACCTTCGCGCGGTTGATCACCCATCCGGGGTGGCGGCGGAGGAACCGCCTGCCCCTGACCGGTTGGGCGGCTCTGAGGAAGAAGGAGATCGCCTTCGTGGCGTCCCACCGTCGACCCAAGCAGCCGAGCCGCGCCCGTGTGACCGTGCTCACCGTGACCGCGGCCGCCGCCGTGGCGTTCACCGCCCAGTCCGGTGCCCAGGCGGCCCCTGCCCAGCCCAAGATCGACGAGGTCAAGTCGAAGGTCGACAAGCTGCACCACGAGGCCGAAGAGGCCACGGAGCAGTACAACCTCGCCGAGGAGCGCCGCGGCAAGCTGCAGACGGAGATCGGCAACCTCCAGGACAAGGTGGCCCGCGGTCAGCAGGAGCTCAACGCCCTGCGCGACCAGATCGGTTCGGTCGCCAGCGCCCAGTACCGCTCCGGCGGTATCGACCCGGCGCTCCAGCTCTTCCTCTCCGCCGACCCGGACACCTACCTCGACAAGGCGTCCGCGATCGACCAGCTGAGCGCCCAGCAGGCCGACGTGCTCACCTCGATCCAGGCCAAGCAGCGCACCCTCGCGCAGCAGCGGACCGAGGCCACCACGAAGCTGGCCGACCTCGAGGACGTCCGCAAGACGCTCGCCGCCAAGAAGAAGAAGTTCCAGGGCAAGCTGGCGGAGGCCCAGAAGCTCCTCAACACCCTCACCGCGGCCGAGAAGGCCAAGATGGCGGAGCAGGAGCAGCGGGCCAGCCGTGACGCCGGCGAGCGCGTCGACCTGGGCAACGAGGTCCCCGCGAACGGCTTCGGCGCCGCCGCGCTCGCCGCCGCCGACACCCGCGTGGGCATGCCGTACGTCTCCGGCCACGAGGGCCCCAGCTCGTTCGACTGCTCCGGTCTGACGCAGTGGGCCTACGGCAAGGCGGGCATCGACCTCACCCGCACCACGTATACCCAGCAGAACGACGGCACGAAGATCGGCCGCAGCCAGCTCAAGCCGGGCGACCTGGTCTTCTTCAACGGCCTGCAGCACGTCGGCCTGTACGCGGGCAACAACACCGTCCTGCACGCCCCCTACTCGGGCGCCTACGTCCGCTACGAGTCGATGAACACCCTGGGCAGCTTCCAGTTCGGAGTCCGCGTGGCGGGCTGACGCCCCCCGCGACCCGCTGCGGCATGCCGCCCGAACGGGTGGTTCGCCACGACGCGCGCTGACCTGACGCCCCGCCGGTGACCTGTGTTCTCCGGCGGGGCGTCACTTTGTGTGCCCGGTGGCTTCGTTGGACGCGGAGTGATCAGCGGCTACTGTCTGCCGCGCCAGTCTGCGTCGAGCCGAACGGAGCGCGATTCGTGGCGTCCCACCGCCGACCCGCCAGGGTCACCGTCCTCACCGCCGCCGCCGCGGCCACCGCGGCGGCGTCCCTCGGGGCCGTCCCCGCGAGCGCCGACCCCGGCGCCGGAACCGCCGCCACCCGTGCCACCGTCGACCGCCTCTTCGAGGAGGCCGAGAAGGCCACCGAGGGGTACAACAGCGCGGACGAGAAGGCGGACGCCCTGCGCCGGACGGTCGCCGAGGCCCGGGACGGCCTCGCCCGCGGCCAGGAGCGGATCAACCGCATGCGGGGCGCGCTCGGCTCGGTCGCCGGGGCCCAGTACCGCTCCGGCGGCATGGACCCCGCCCTCGCGCTGCTGCTCTCCTCCGACCCCGACAGCTACCTCGACCGCGCCTCCGCTCTCGACCGCGCCACCGTCCGTCAGGGCGCCGCGCTCGGCGAGCTCCGGCGGGAGCAGCGCCGGCTGGACCAGAAGCGGACCGAGGCCAGGACCGCCCTCGCCGAACTGGAGCGCAGCCGGGCCGAGGTCGCCCGCCACAAGCGCACCGTCGAGCGCAAGCTCGCCGAGGCCCGCCGGGTGCTGGCCTCGCTCACCGCCGAGGAGCGCGCCGACTTCGACCGGGCGTCCCGCGGCGGCGGACGCGACGGCTCCCCCGCGGAGGAGCTGCCGCCCCTCGGCGACCTGGGCCCGGCCTCCTCGCGGGCCTCCGCCGCGGTGATGGCCGCCCGCAGCGCGATCGGCAAGCCGTACGTGTGGGGGGCGACCGGGCCGTCCGCCTTCGACTGCTCGGGCCTGATGGTCTGGTCGTACCGGCAGGCCGGCATCAGCCTGCCGCGCACCTCCTCGGCCCAGCGCAACGCCGGCCGCCGGGTGCCGCTGTCCCAGGCGCAGCCCGGCGACCTGGTCACCTATCGCGGTGACGCCAGCCACGTCGCGATCTACGCCGGCAACGGACAGGTCATCCACGCCCCCTATCCGGGCGCCCGGGTCCGCTACGACCCGGTGAACATGATGTCGCACGTGACCGTCACCCGGGTCTGACGCGGTCCGGTCCCCGCGCCCGTACGATCGGGGGCGTGGCAGGTCGGAGCGGTGGAGTGGCGCGCGGCGCGGCCGTGTGCCTGCTGGCCGCCCTGACGGCCCTCACCGGCTGCGCGCCCGCCGGACCGGACGGGCGGGCGGGCCCGTCGGCCAAGGAGGTCCAGAACCTGCTGGACGGCCATGCCAGGGCGCTGCTGGACCGGGACGAGGCCGGGTACCTGGCCGACCTGGACCCCGCGCTCGCGCCGGCCGCCCGCACCGAGTTCGACCGGCTCGCCGACGTCCCGCTGGGCGGGGTCGACTACCGGGTCACCGACGTCGACCCGGCCGGCGAGGGCCGGGCCACCGTCGAGGCCGAGCTGGGCTACCGGATCAGGGGCTACGACTCCGGGCCCTCCACCACCGCACGGGTCCTGGACCTCGCCGAGCGGGACGGCCGCTGGTACGTCACCGGCGACCGCGCCGCCGAGGGGGCCCCGCAGCAGCTGTGGCAGCAGGGTGAGGTGGAGTCGGTGACCGGCCGGCGCAGTCTCGTCCTCGGCGTCGGGCAGAGCGCGGAGCGGCTGCGGGAGATCGCGGCGGCGGCGGACCGGGCGGTGCCCGCGGTCGGCGAGGCGTGGGACGGGAGCTGGGCCGGCCGGATCGTGGTCCTCGTGCCCGCCTCGGTCGAGGCGATGGGCCGGCTCCTCGGCGGCCCGGCCGCCTCCTACCGGGGCATCGCGGCCGTCACCACGGGAGTGGCGGGCGGCGGCCCGCAGGCCCCGGCCGACCGCGTGATCGTGAACCCGGACGCGTACGCCGTGCTCGGGACGTTCGGCCGGCAGATGGTCCTCACCCACGAGACCACCCACGTCGCCACACGGGTCCGGACCACGGAGGCCACCCCGGTCTGGCTCTCGGAGGGCTTCGCCGACTGGGTCGCCTACCGGGGCTCCGGGCGCACCGCCGGCCAGGCCGCGCCCGAGCTCGCGCGGGCGGTCCGCGCGGGCGACCTGCCGGCCCGGCTCCCGGACGACGCCGACTTCCGCTTCGGCGGCGACGCGGACGCCCTGGCCCGGGCCTACGAGGGCGGCTGGCTCGCCTGCGAGCTGATCGCGGAGCGCTGGGGCGCGCCGGCGCTGACCGCGTTCTACCGGGCGGTCGGTGCCCACCCGGCCCGCGAGGGCGCGCTGGAGAAGGCGCTCCACGACGTCCTCGCCACCACCCCGGAGCGGTTCACCGCCGACTGGCGCGCCTACCTGGGGAAGCGGCTGGCGGGTTAGGGCCTGTCGTCAAAATCCCCTCTGCCCTGCGGGCAACGAGGGGATGGTGACGACAGGTGCTAGGCCGTCCCCTCCCGGGGCCCCGCGGCCGCGTCGAGTTCACGCAGGGCCTCCGTCAGCCAGGCCTTCTCGGCCGTGCCCGTCGCGCGGGCGATCCGCAGCATGCCCTGCCGGAAGAGGTCGGGCTCCCGCTCGACGGTGACGGGGCTGCCGCCCTCGTAGAAGAAGCTGGCGGGGGCGTCGAGGAACGCCTGGCGGCGGCGGAGGACCGCCGCCTGGTCGGCCGGGTCGGGGAGCCGGCCGAGGAAGGCGAGCAGGGTGAAGAACCGCTGGCCGTCGCTGATCTCGACGTCCTTGGGGGCGCGCAGCCGGGCCATCAGCTCCCGGCGGCCGTCCGCGGTGAGCGAGAGCGTGCGGCGCGGGGCCGCGCTCGCGCCGGGCTCCGTGCGGCTGTCGACCAGGCCGTCGCGCACCAGCCGGGTGATGGCCGGGTAGAGGGCTCCGTCGCTGACCGGGCGGACGTGCCCGCTCAGTCCGTGGATGCGCTCCTTCAGCTCGTACCCGTGCAGGGGCTTCTCGTACAGGAAGCCCAGGATCGACAGTTCCAGCACCGGGCGGGTCTCCTTCTCGCTTGTCGGGGGAGCGCTCGCCATGCTACCTCTTTTCGAGATACCTCTTATCGAGGTATCTCGAAAAGAGGGGGAACCGTCGCATGTCCTCACACCGCCGGACGCTCGTCCGGCTCGCCCGCCCGGTCTACTGCGAACTCCTCGCGGGCGTCGCCGCCGGCGTCGTCAACATGCTCTGGGTCGCCCGGCTCGGCGGGGACGCCGTCGCCGCCGTCGCCGTCGCCACCAACGTCGAGAACCTGCTCCTCGGCGTCGTCCTCATGGCCGGCTCCGGCACCACCGTCCTGGTCGCCCGGGCCCGCGGGGCCGACGACCCCGGAGCCGTCCGCGCCGCCGTCCGCGGCGGGGCCGCCCTCTGCGCGCTGCTCGTACCGCCCGTCGCCGTCGGCGGGTACCTGCTGCGCGACCCGCTCGCCGCCCTCCTGCTCGGCGGCCCTGACCACCCCGCCCACGCCCTGGCCACCGCCTACTTCGCGATCGCGCTCCCCGGCACGGCCGTCTTCTTCGCCACGCACGTCCTCGACGGCGTCCTCAAGGGCGCCGGCGACACCCGCACCCCCATGCGGCTCGCCTTCCTCGCCAACGGACTCGTCCTCGTCCTCGACCCCCTGCTCATCCGCGCCCACGGGGTGGAGGGCGCCGCCCTCGCCACCGTCGCCGGACGCTCCGTCGCCCTCGCCGCCGGCCTGCTCGCCCTGCGCCGCGACCCGCTCCTGAAGGCCGCGCGGGCCGCGCGCGCCGCTCTGCCCACCGCCGCCGCCCTGCGCCGGACCGCCGCCACCGGACTCCCCATGTCCGCCGACTTCACCGTCCGGATGGCCGGCGCCCTCGCACTCGTCCTGGTCGTCGCCCGGATCGGCGTCACCGAGATCGCCGCCTACGGCATCGCCACCAAGGCCATGTACGTCGCCACCATGGCCTTCTACGCCGTCCGGCAGGCCGCCGCCATCCACAGCGCCCACCTCCTCGGCGCCGGACGGGACGAGCGGCGGGCCGTCGCCCGCGAGGCCCTGCTCCTCGGCTCCGCCCTCGGGGCGGGAGCCGCCGCCCTGCTGCTCGTCGCCGCCGGCCCCGTCATGCGCGCCTTCGGCGCCGAGCCCGACGTGGCCGCGGCAGGCGCGCTCTTCCTGCGCTGCCTCGGCCCCTACCTGCTGCTCATGGCCGGGTACATCGCGGTCGCGGGGGTCTTCGAGGGCACGGGGGCGAGCCCGCGGCTCGCCCGGATCACCGTCGCCGGCGTCCTCGTCCAGCTCCCGCTGGCCCTCACGTTCTCAGCACGGGGGCTCGGCGGGATCTGTCTGGCCATGGCCCTCGCCATGGCCGCCCAGTGCGCGGCGCTCGCCCTGCTCCACCCGCGGACGGCCGCGACCGGTCAGAAGGAACCCGACAGGGCCTTCTCGCGCTCCGGCTGAGCGGTCGCCTCCGCCGCCGCGATCTCCGCGAGCCGGGGCTCCGTCACCGTCTGGCGCCACAGGATGCGGCAGGCGATCACCGCGGCGGCTATCAGCAGGCCGTTCCGGGTGAACAGCACCGCCACGCCCAGCGGGTCGCTCCGCGTCACGTGCGAGAACCACACCGGGAACTCGAACTGCGTCACCGCCGTCGCCCAGATGACCAGGTGCGCGGGCCGCCGCATCCGGCTCGCCCGGAACGCCATGCAGACCGCGGCCAGACCCACCAGCCACAGCATGTACTGCGGGGAGAGGACCCGGCTCGTCGCCGTGAACAGCAGCACCGCCACGAAGGCCGCGTCCGCCACCGTGGACGAGGTGAACAGGCGCGCCTTCAGCCGCCACACGAGCAGCCAGCCGAAGGCGGCGATCGTGAGCAGCATCGCGGCCGTCGACACCGTGGACACGTACGGGCCGAGGAACTCGATCGAGCCGTAGTTCATCCGCGCCTCGCCCTCCCAGCCGAAGTGCCGGACTACGTGGAAGACCATCGAACCCAGGGACTCGACCTCGGTGCCCCGGTCGCGCTGGAAGCCCAGGAAGGCCAGCGCCCCCGGCATCCACAGCACGCACAGCAGCAGCACGGCGGCCGCCGCGCCCGCCGCCGTCGTCCAGGAGCGGAAGGTCGCCCGTCCCTTCGGGCTGCCCGCCAGCACCAGCACGGGCCACACCTTCAGGACCGCCCCGAACCCGGCGAGGGCGCCCAGGACGCGCGGACTCCGACCGGCCGCCAGCAGCGCCGCCACCGCGACGGCGGTCACCATCACGTCGTAGCGGGCGTACGCGGTCGGGCCGAGCAGCGGGACGCCCGCGAGCCACAGCCAGGCACCGTGCGACGAGCGGCCCGCGCGGCGTCCCGTGTACACCAGCAGCCCGAAGACCAGCGCGTCGCAGAGGAAGGCGAGGACGAAGAACGCGGACGCGTAGCCGAGGAACGGCAGCAGGGCCGGGGAGAGGATCGCGAGCGCCGCCGCCGGCGGGTACTGCCACGTGACGTCGTCCAGCGGGTAGGTGCCGGTCCGCAGCACCTCGTACCAGCCCTGGTAGATGTTCGAGACGTCGAAGGTGATGTCCGGGCCGGGGATGACCACGACCTTGAAGACGCACAGCAGCAGCAGGACCCGGGTCAGACCCCAGAGACCCAGCGGAAGCCGCAGGCTCGCGCGTGACCAGTTCCCCACCGCACCCGTCGTCACTGTCTCGTCCTTGTCCTGTCGGGCCCGCGGGAGCGGGGGAGTGGTGTTGCCGGGCGGTGGTGGCGATCGCGTACTGTCGGCCACGATGCACAAGACCCTGATCGTAACCAACGACTTCCCGCCGCGTCCCGGCGGAATCCAGGCCTTCCTGCACAACATGGCGCTCCGCCTGGACCCCGACCGGATCGTCGTGTACGCCTCCACGTGGAAGCGCAGCCGCGAGGGCGTCGAGGCGACGGCCGCGTTCGACGCCGAGCAGCCTTTCACGGTCGTCCGGGATCGCACCACCATGCTGCTGCCCACTCCTCGGGTCACCGCCCGTGCCACCGCGCTGCTGCGCGAGCACGGCTGCACGTCGGTGTGGTTCGGGGCGGCCGCGCCGCTCGGCCTGATGGCTCCCGCGCTGCGCAGGGCGGGTGCCCGGCGGCTCGTCGCCACCACCCACGGGCACGAGGCCGGCTGGGCCCAGCTCCCCGCCTCCCGGCAGCTGCTGCGCCGCATCGGCGAGGGCACGGACACGATCACCTACCTCGGCGAGTACACCCGCTCCCGCATCGCGGCCGCCCTCACGCCGGCCGCCGCGGGCCGGATGGTCCAGCTCCCGCCCGGCGTGGACGAGAAGACCTTCCACCCCGACTCCGGCGGCGCCGAGGTCCGCGCCCGTCTCGGGCTCAGCGACCGGCCCGTCGTCGTCTGCGTCTCCCGGCTCGTCCCCCGCAAGGGACAGGACACCCTGATCAGGGCGATGCCGCGGATCCTGCGCACGGTGCCGGACGCCGTCCTCCTGATCGTCGGCGGCGGCCCGTACGAGAACGACCTGCGCCGTCTCGCCGCGGAGACCGGCGTGGCCGGATCCGTGCGCTTCACCGGCGCCGTCCCCTGGTCGGAGCTGCCCGCCCACTACGGGGCCGGCGACGTCTTCGCCATGCCCTGCCGCACCCGCCGGGGCGGCCTCGACGTCGAGGGGCTCGGCATCGTCTACCTGGAGGCCTCCGCGACCGGCCTCCCGGTCGTCGCCGGCGACTCCGGGGGCGCCCCCGACGCCGTCCTCGACGGCGAGACCGGCTGGGTCGTCCGCGGCGAGTCCGCCGAGGACACCGCCGACCGCGTCACCACCCTCCTGCTCGACCCCGAGCTCCGGGCCCGCATGGGCGAGCGGGGCCGCGCCTGGGTCGAGGAGAAGTGGCGCTGGGACCTTCTGGCCGAGCGGCTGCGCGAGCTGCTCTGAGACACCACGGCGAGCGCCGTGACGAAGGGCCCCGGGCGAGGAGATCGCCCGGGGCCCTTCGTCGTGCCGCTCGGCGGCTCAGTGCTGGTAGATCGCCTCGATCTCGTCCGCGAAGTCCTTCGCCACGACGTTCCGCTTCAGCTTCAGGGACGGGGTGATGTGCCCCGCCTCCTCGGTGAACTGGGCGGGCAGGATGCGGAACTTGCGCACCGACTCGGCCTTGGAGACCGCCGCGTTGCCGTCGTCGATCGCCCGCTGCACCTCGGCCACGAGCTCCGCGTCCTCCCGCAGGGAGGCCGCCGTCGAACCCGCCGGCTTGCCGTGCTCCGAGGCCCAGCGGCCCAGGAACTCCTCGTCGATGGTGACCAGCGCGCCCACGAAGGGACGCCCGTCGCCGACCACCATGCACTCCGCGACCAGCGCGTGCGCCCGGATCCGGTCCTCGATGACGGCCGGGGCGACGTTCTTGCCGCCCGCCGTCACCAGGATCTCCTTCTTGCGGCCGGTGATCGCGAGGTAGCCGTCCTCGTCGAGGGTGCCGATGTCGCCGGTGTGGAACCAGCCGTCCGCCAGCGCCTCGGCCGTCGCCGCCTCGTTGTTCCAGTACCGGGAGAAGATGTGCTCGCCGTGCAGCAGCACCTCGCCGTCGTCGGCGATCCGGACCACCGAGCCGGGCAGCGGCTGGCCGACCGTGCCGATCTTCTGCCGGTCCCACGGGTTGAACGCGGTCGCCGCGCACGACTCCGTCAGGCCGTACCCCTCCAGCACCGTGAAGCCGATGCCCCGGAAGAAGTGGCCGAGGCGCTCGCCCAGGGGCGCGCCGCCCGAGATCGCGTACTCGCCGCGGCCGCCGAGCACCGCCCGCAGCTTGCTGAAGACCAGCTTGTCGAAGACCTTGTGCTTGATCCGCAGGCCCAGGGACGGGCCCTGCGGGGTGCCGATCGCCCGGCTGTAGGCGATCGCCGTGTGCGCGGCCTTGTCGAAGATCTTGCCCTTGCCGTCGGCCTGCGCCTTGGCCCGCGCGGAGTTGTAGACCTTCTCGAAGACCCGGGGCACGCCCAGGATCAGGGTCGGCCGGAACGAGGCCAGCTCGTCGGTGAGGTTCTTGATGTCCGGGACGCAGCCCAGCCGGATCGGCGCCATGACGGACGCGACCTCGACCAGCCGCCCGAAGACGTGCGCGGCCGGCAGGAAGAGGAGCACCGAACACTCGCCGGTGCGGAAGAGGGGCTTCAGCCGCTCGACCACGTTGCCGCACTCGGCGAAGAACGCCCGGTGGGTCAGGACGCAGCCCTTGGGGCGGCCGGTGGTGCCCGAGGTGTAGACGATCGTCGCCGGGTCGTCCGCGTTCGCCGCCGACATCCGCTGGTCGAGCACCTCGTCCGAGACGTCCGCGCCCTCGGCCGTGAGCCGCGCGACGGCGTCGTCCTCGATCTGGCGGAGGCCCTTGAGCCCCGGCAGGTTCGCGCGGACGGACTCCACCGACGCCTGGTGCGCCGCGCTCTCGACCAGCGCGAGCGTCGCGCCCGAGTCGCCGAGGATCCACTGGATCTGCTCCGGCGAGCTGGTCTCGTACACCGGCACGGTCACGCCGCCGGCGCTCCAGATCGCGAAGTCGAGGAGGACCCACTCGTACCGGGTGCGGGAGAGCAGGGCGACCCGGTCGCCCGGCTCGACACCCGCGGCGATCAGGCCCTTGGCGGCTCCGCGGACCTCCGCGAGGAACTGCGTGGCGGTCACGTCCTGCCAGACGCCGTCGACCTTGCGTCCCATGACGGCGACGTCTGGGTGCTGGGAGGCGTTGCGGCGGATGAGATCCGTCAGGTTGCCGTCCGCGGGGACCTCGTACAGGGCCGGAAGGCTGAACTCGCGCAAGACTGCTGCTCCTCATCGGGCGCCGGCGCCACGGCTCTGTGTGATGCACCGGTGAAGTCCATGATCGGGCAGGTGCTCAGTGGGGATGAGCACGACTGGACTGCCCGGACGTTACCCACCAGTACACGGTTCCCGATAGGGGGTCCCGGCCAGATGTTCCGTGCGTCACACATATATGACGGTGCTCTCCGCACAGTAATCCACCGGTTTCCCGACTCCCAAGTAACCGCAGGTGACACCCCCTAAGGTGGGCTCATGCGAGTCCATGTGGTCAGTGACGTGCACGGCAACGCCGGCGACCTCGCCCGCGCCGGAGAGGGCGCCGACGCCCTGATATGCCTGGGGGACCTGGTCCTCTTCCTCGACTACGCCGACCACAGCCGGGGGATCTTCCCCGACCTCTTCGGCACCGAGAACGCCGACCGCCTGGTCGAACTGCGCACCGCCCGCCGCTTCGACGAGGCCCGTGAGCTGGGGCGCCGCCTCTGGGCCGGACTCGACGTCGACCGCGAGACCGCCATCGAGGCCGCCGTGCGCCGCCAGTACGCCGAACTCTTCGCCGCCTTCCCCACCCCCACCTACGCCACCTTCGGCAACGTCGACATCCCCCGGCTCTGGTCCGAGTTCGCCCGACCCGGCACCACCGTCCTCGACGGCGCCCGGATCGAGCTCGGCGGCCTCACCGTCGGCTTCGTCGGCGGCGGCCTGCGCACCCCCATGCGCACCCCGTACGAGATCTCCGACGAGGAGTACGCGGCGAAGGTCGAGGCGCTCGGCGAGGTCGACGTCCTCTGCTCCCACATCCCGCCGGACGTCCCCGACCTGACCTACGACACGGTCGCCCGCCGCTTCGAGCGCGGCAGCCGGGCCCTCCTCGACGCCATCCGCCGCACCCGGCCGCGCTACGCGCTCTTCGGCCACGTCCACCAGCCGCTGGTCCGCCGGATGCGGATCGGCTCGACCGAGTGCGTGAACGTCGGCCACTTCGCCTCGACCGGCAAGCCCTTCGCCCTGGAGTGGTGACGGGCGCGCAGCCGCGGCGCGATAGCCTTCCGTCGGCACGTCCGTGCCCGACCACTTCCGCCGGAACGCACCGTGGAGGAGCCACCGCGATGGCCGAACACACCAGCTCGAGCATCACCATCGAGGCGGCGCCGGCCGACGTCATGGGCGTGATCGCCGACTTCGCCCGCTACCCCGAGTGGACGGGCGAGGTGAAGGAGGCCGAGGTCCTGGAGACCGACGACTCCGGCCGCGCGGAGAAGGTCCGGCTCCTCCTCGACGCCGGCGCCATCAAGGACGACCACACCCTCGCCTACACCTGGACCGGCGCCGACGAGGTCAGCTGGACCCTGGTCAAGTCCCAGATGCTCCGCTCCCTCGACGGCTCCTACCGGCTCGCCCCGCTCGGCGGCGACCGCACCGAGGTCACCTACCAGCTGACCGTCGACGTCAAGATCCCCATGCTCGGCATGATCAAGCGCAAGGCCGAGAAGGTCATCATCGACCGAGCCCTGGCCGGCCTGAAGAAGCGCGTCGAATCCGGCGCCTGAGCCCGACCGGGGCGGAGGTAACGTCCTGGCCATGCGGATTATCCTTGTCACCGGCCCCGGCGGCGCCGGACGCACCACCGTCGCCGCCGCGACCGCCCTCGCCGAGGCGCGGGCCGGCCGCCGGGTCCTGCTCGTCACCGAGGACACCGGCCCGCTCCCGGACGCCGACGGCCTGCGCGTGCTGCGCCCCGACGCCGCCGGCGACTTCCGCCGCGAGTTCCTCGCCCTCCAGGACCGTTCCTCGACCGCGTTCGACCTGCTCGGCGCCGCGCCGTTCGAGGACGCCGAGCTGACCGAGCTGCCCGGCAGCCGCACCTTCGCCCTGCTCCGTGCCCTGCGCGACGCGGCCGCGGGCGACCACGACCTCGCCGTCGTCGACCTTCCGCCGCTCACCGAGGCCCTCGCCGTCCTCGCCCTGCCCGAGCAGCTCCGCCGCTACCTGCGCCGCCTCCTGCCGCCCGAACGGCAGGCCGCCCGCGCCCTGCGTCCGATGCTGGCCCAGCTCGCCGGCGTCCCGATGCCCGCCCAGTGGCTGTACGAGACGACCGCGCGGTGGGAGGCCGAGCTCGCCGCCGTCCAGGACGTCGTCGAAGGCCCCGGCACCACCGTCCGCCTCGTCCTCGACCCCGGCCCCGCCGCCGGACGGGCCCTGCGCACCGCACGGCTCGGCCTCGCCCTCCAGGGCCTGGCCCTCGACGCCGTCGTCGCCAACCGGCTGCTTCCCGCCGACTCGCCGGACCCCTGGCTCGCCGGCCTCACCGCCGAGCAGCACCGGCACCTGGCCGGGCTCCGCGCCGCCGCCGACGGCGTCCTGTACGAGCTGCCGCACCTGGGCCGCGACCCGCGCGGCACCGAGGACCTCGCCCTGCTCGCCCCCGTCCGGCCCGGGACCGATCCCGTCCCCGCGCCCCGCTGGCCCGTCGAGGACCGGCGGGAGGAGGACGGCGTCCTCGTCTGGCACATCGCGCTGCCCGGCGCCGTCAAGGAGGAGCTGTCCCTCGTCCGCCGCGGCGACGAACTGCTCCTGGCCGTCGGTCCGTTCCGCCGGAACATCCCCCTTCCCGGGGCCCTGCGCCGCTGTACCGTGACCGGCGCCGGGCTCGTCGACGGCGACCTCCGCGTCCGCTTCACGCCCGACCCCGGACTCTGGCCCCGCACCCCCTGAGGCCGTGTACCGTCGAAGTACCAGCCAGTGAGGAGTGCGCCATGAGCGATTCGGACGCCTGGGCGAAGGCCTGCGCCGAGGACCTGGAGGCGGAGAAGGCCCGCCGCCGGGCGCAGCGCGGGGCCGAGCCGGGCTCTCCCGCCGAGGAGTTCCGCAAGCTCTTCGAGGCCGTCGCCGACAAGGTCTCCGGCGGACTCGGGAACCCCCTCCTCGCGGGCCAGGCCGCGCAGACCGTCCAGCACCTCGTCAACCAGGCGAAGGCCGCCGTCGAGCCCGTCATCGAGCGCAACCCGCAGGTCTTCGACCACCTCGCCGCCGCCGGCAGCGAACTGCTCGCGGCCTACCGCTCCGCCGTCGAGGGCCACGAGAGCCGCTGGACCCGGGGCGGACCGGTCGCCGGGGACGACCCGCGCCGGGACGCCGACGAGCCCCGCAAGGACGACGAAGGGCCCGGATCCGGCCAGCACATCGACCTTGACTGATCAGTAGGCGCCTCCCCCTCGGGTACGGTGGGCCTTAGCGGGGCTCGACCGAAAACTGAGGGACACATGGGACTCACCATCGGCGTCGACATCGGCGGCACGAAGATCGCGGCCGGCGTGGTCGACGAAGAGGGCAAGATCCTCGACACCCACAAGGTGCCCACCCCGCCGACCCCCGAGGGCATCGTCGACGCGATCAGCGCGGCCGTCTCCGAGGCCGGCAAGGGGCACTCGATCGAAGCCGTCGGCATCGGCGCTGCGGGCTACGTCGACGACAAGCGCGCCACCGTCCTCTTCGCGCCGAACATCGACTGGCGGCACGAGCCGCTCAAGGACAAGGTCGAGCAGCGCGTCGGCCTCCCCGTCGTCGTGGAGAACGACGCCAACGCCGCGGCCTGGGGCGAGTACCGCTTCGGCGCCGGCCAGGGGCACGAGGACGTCATCTGCATCACCCTCGGCACCGGCCTCGGCGGCGGCATCATCATCGGCAACAAGCTGCGCCGCGGTCGCTTCGGCGTCGCCGCCGAGTTCGGCCACATCCGGGTCGTCCCGGACGGCCTGCTGTGCGGCTGCGGCAGCCAGGGCTGCTGGGAGCAGTACGCCTCCGGCCGTGCGCTCGTCCGGTACGCCCGGCAGCGCGCCAACGCCACCCCCGAGCGGGCGGAGATCCTGCTCGGCCTCGGCGACGGCACCCCGGAGGGCATCGAGGGCAAGCACGTCAGCCAGGCCGCCCGCGCCGGCGACGCGGTCGCCGTCGACTCCTTCCGCGAGCTGGCCCGCTGGGCGGGCGCCGGTCTCGCCGACCTCGCCTCGCTCTTCGACCCCTCCGCCTTCATCGTCGGCGGCGGCGTCTCGGACGAGGGCGACCTCGTCCTCGACCCGATCCGCAAGTCCTTCCGGCGCTGGCTGATCGGCGGACAGTGGCGTCCGCACGCCCAGGTCCTCGCCGCCCAGCTCGGCAACAAGGCCGGTCTCGTCGGCGCCGCGGACCTGGCACGCCAGGGCTGACCGCCGCACGAAGCACCCGCCGACCGCCCGCCGCGTCCCACCCGGACCCGGCGGGCGGTCGGCGTATGTTGCCCGGCATGGCGATCAGCGAGCTGCCCGCATCCCGCACCGAGGACGACGGTTCGGCCGTCCTGCGGATCATGAGCTACAACGTCCGCTCGATGCGCGACGACGAGGACGCCCTGACCCGGGTCGTCCGCGCCTGCGCCCCGGACGTCGTCCTCGTCCAGGAGGCCCCGCGCTTCTTCCGCTGGCGCAAGCACGCCGCCCGGCTCGCGGCCCGCAGCGAACTCGTCGTCCTCGGCGGCGGCGCCCCCGCCGCCGGGCCCCTGCTGCTCTGCTCCCTGCGCGCCACCGTCGAACGCACCGAGGACGTGCTGCTGCCGCTCACCCCCGGCCTCCACCGCCGCGGCCTGGCGACCGCCGTCGTCCGCTTCGCGGGCGCCCGCGTCGGACTGATCAGCTGCCACCTGGGCCTGCGCGCGGACGAGCGGTACGCGCAGGCCGGGATGGTCCTCGACCGTGTCGCCGCCCTGGGCACCCCGTACGCCCTGGTCGCCGGCGACCTCAACGAACGCCCCGGCGGTCCCGCCTTCACCCGGCTCACCGAGCGGCTCCGGGACGGCTGGGAGGCCGCCCCGTGGGGCGGCGAGCACACCTTTCCCGCCGCCGCGCCGCACGGGCGGATCGACGCGATCCTCGCGACCCCGGGCGTCGGGTTCCTCGGCTGCGGCGTCCCCCTCGCGCTCGACCCCGCGGACCTGCGGGCCGCGACCGACCACCTCCCGGTGCTGGCCGCCGTCCGCGTCCCCGCGACGGGTTGACCGCCGCACGCCCCTCACCGCCGTACCCGGCATCCCCGCCTCCCGAGCGAGGCGGGGAACACCACCGGGGGGGGGGGGGGGGGGGGGGGGGGGGGGGGGGGGGGGGGGGGGGGGGGGGGGGGGGGGGGGGGGGGGGGGGGGGGGGGGGGGGGGGTGGGGGG